>JAEEYG010000130.1 GCA_016291695.1 Clostridia bacterium
CTTCAATTTCTTCTTCTTTCATAAAACATGGATAAGCATATCCTTGTATAATTAAATCTTTAATATACGTTTGATAGATTTCTGTTCTTTCACTTTGAATATATGGACCATATTCTCCTCCAAAGGAATAACCTTCATTAGGAATAATATCAAAGTCATGTAGAACACCTGTGATATTTTCAATACCACCTTCTATCATTCTTTTTTGATCCGTATCTTCTATTCTTAAGAAAAAGCTTCCTCCACTTTGTCTTGCATATACCATATCAGCAAAAGCACTTAATAAGTTACCTAAATGAACACTTCCGGTTGGAGATGGTCCATAACGAGTAACCATTGCTTCTTCACTTAGTTTTCTTTCTGGATATTTTTTTTCATAATAATCCCTATCATGTTCTAAATTAGGGAATAATAGGTCTGCTAGTTCTATTCTTTCTTCTTTTGTCATAAATACACCTCTTTTTTAAACTAATAATATATTACACTACTTTTTCAAAAAAAGAAAGATAAAGCTTGTTTATCTTCTTTTTTTAATTAAATGTAAATTGATTTTTACTATATGTACTTAGAAAATTCTTAAATCCTGACTTACCATAATCATCATCATCTCCAGGAGATACTTCATTTTGTAATACTGCAGTAGTTATCATCTCATTTAATGTATTAAACTCTGCTTCTGTTGGTGGAGTATAATCAGATCTTACTACCATTCCAACAAATGTTCCTTTTTCATCTAAAGTTGATGCCATATATTGTGTTCCATTTGCTCCTTCTGGGTCTGTAATTATTACGGCAACATATTCCGTAGAACCAATTGTCTTTACCATATTAGCTGCTTCTGTTGGGAAAGCATTTAAGAAGGCTGTTTTATAGAAGTTATAATCATTGGTATAGTCTACTCCTATTGTAAATATAGCAGTAGCTCCTTTTATCATTAAACCATAATAATCGTTTATTTCAGCTGTATATCCCGAAGGAACATTAATGGTATACCCACCATAATTTATGGTATTAGATACAGGTTCATTATATTCTTCTTGTGATGAGTTATTTGATCTAGTTGGCTCTTCTTCATCCGTTAATAATAAGAATATTCCTACTCCTATCGCAGCTATTGCGACAACTGCTAGTAGTATTACTAACATTTTATTATCTTTTGGAGGTTTTACTTCTTCAGCTGGCTGTTCTGGCATCACTCCCATTGTCATTGGCTGCTGTCCATAACCTACTGGTGTCATTTGAGGTCCCATTGGTTGTTGTGGCATCCCAGGCATTTGTTGAGGCATTCCTGGAATTTGTTGTGGCATACCAGGCATCATCTGTTGTGGCATACCAGGCATCTGTTGTCCTCCTGGCATCATTTGTCCTGGAACTGGTTGAGGCATTTCTGGTAGTTTAGCACCACACAATGGACATGCATGTTCTATTCCTGAAAGTGGATTACCACAGTTTTTACAATTCATAAGTGATTCCTCCCTTATATTCTATCTTACTTTATTATCATACCACAAATTATATAATTTGCAAATTAGAAATAATAAAAAAAAGACATTTCTGTCTTTTTAAATGTCTATGGCTGCCCCAGTTAGATTCGAACTAACGCGTGATGGAGTCAGAGTCCACTGCCTTACCGCTTGGCTATGGGGCAATCCCATATTCATTTTACAACAATTTCTAAAATTTTCAAATAGTTAATTTAGAATATCATAATTTATTGATTATAAAATCACCCGCTAAGACCATTCGCACATGGCATCTCCGTATTGGAAGATGTAGCAGTTGCTATTTGAAATGCTGGCTTGTACACCGCCGTATGCATAGATATAAGTACCAAAACCAGATGCAGCGCAGTAGAAGTCCGTATATAGACCCGAACCTGCTTCACTACAACGGTTTGAGTTGGTTGCATATCCAAAGGCTGTTTTTAGCACTTCCTTATTTGCTTCATAATATGGACTGACATAATCTGTTCCTACTAACCATGTTGATGTCTCTTCATCTTTGGTTCTTTCTCCTCTTA
>JAEEYG010000131.1 GCA_016291695.1 Clostridia bacterium
AAGAACAAAAAAGACTCTATGATGAGATTATGAGTCAGGCTGATGAAATAGATAGCAAGATAGTCGAGTATTATCAAATAACGAAAGATATAAATAATATTGTTGAGACTAGACAATACCTGGAAAAGAAAGAGAAAGAGCTAAATTCCCAATATGATATGTTAAGGCAAAGAGAAGAGACTATCAAAAAAGAAATTCTTCAATGGCGTGCTAAACTTAGTTCTTTAATCGAGGCAAGATGTGCAGATAAAGAACATGAGATTGAGAGTAAAATAGATATTGTTATAGGAGAAAGAGAAGCTGAAGAAAGAAGAAAAAGGGAAGCAATTAACCAAGGAACGGCAAGAGCCGACGACATTAGAGGAGCGATATTTGGCTCGGTTGATAGTGCTATGCAAAGTGAAGCATATACTCGAATGGCTAATTGCCAAGTTCAATTAGAACATGCTGGAAAAATAGCTAGTAGAAATGGACTAAAGTTTAATTCTCCTATTCGCGATTTAACAAGAGCAATCGAAGGATTAAAAAGGTCTGGAAATTATCTCACCATTAGTCCTGAAGGTCACACAGCTTTTGATACCAAAGGCCGCGGAGGATATTCAATAAGAGATCAACTAGCTAGGTTAGGAGATGCAGTTGCTAAGAATGCTCCTAACATAGTTTCTGCAACTGAAAACGAGTTTAAAAGAGCAGTTTTGCAAGAGGTGCTAGAAATCCGCATAGCTCAAGAAGAATCTATACTTCAGTCTAGAAGGCAAACAGTAGCCAATCAGGACACAGGATTTTTTGGAAGAAAGAAGAAAGAGGAAGAAAAAGCCAGAACAATTGCAACAATAAATCAACAGGTTTCAAAATTAAGGGCCTTTCAAAATGAAATTAATATTGGCGGAATTGGTTCAAATCATACTTATAGTGTTAGACAAATAATGGCAGAAATAATGCTAGGTTTAGACTGCTCACGAGACGAATCACAAAGCATGAGATTAAGACAACTTATGCAATCGTTTGAGGGAATATTTAAAGTTCGTATGGATGGGCCTGGCGGAGTCAATGATATCTATAATGCTGAAAAGACTGCAAGAGGAGAAGACAGAAGAGCAGAGATGCTTGTAGGCAAGTATGGAGAACTATGCGGTCCGCAAGTTAGAAAAGTAATGCCTATGCCAGATATTACGAGATACGTAATGGACTTAAATGGAATTATTTCACAACTAGGAAATCTTCGTGAACAAAGGCCAAGTAACGAGAGAGAAATGTGAAAATATAAATAGATTATCATTTTGTCATAAATACATATGCTAACATGTAATAATTATTTTTCTTCAAGGTAGGCGTCGGCTTCTAAGACACTAAATGATATGCATTAACACTAGCTAAGAAAATTTATGGACACCTGGTCGCACAATTCGTGCTCCCGTCCATAAATTTTCTTGCTACTATAAATGCCTATCATTAAGAAGTCGGAAGCCTTTGGCAATACCTTTCGAAAAATAATCATTACATGTTAGCATGTATTTATGAAAAATAATAAAGGAGGAAAGAACATGGGAATACCTTTTAAAAAAGCGGATATTCTAATACCAAAGAAAACTGTTGACATGCACAAATGGAGTGTAGTAGCGTGTGATCAATATACTTCAGAGCCTTCATATTGGAACGAAGTAAATGAAATCGTTGGAGACAATCCATCAACGTTGAATTTGACTTTGCCAGAAATTTATCTTGAAGAAGCTGATGTTCAAGACAGAATTAAAAAGATTAACGACAACATGAAATCTATGCTTGAACAAGATTTATTTGATGAATATAAAGATTCAATGTTCTACATAGAAAGAACGCAATTTGATGGAAAAGTTAGAGAAGGAATAATTGGTGTTGTAGATTTAGAAGATTATTCTTATGAAAAGGGTTCTCAAACATTAATTAGAGCTACAGAAAAGACAGTGCTAGAGAGGATTCCGCCAAGAGTTAAAGTTAGAGAAAATGCTCTTTTGGAACTTCCGCATATTATGATATTAATTGATGACGAGAACAAAGAGATAATTGAAAGCTTAAAATCTAAAGTATCTGCAGATGATGTTGTATATGATTTTGACTTGATGCAAAAAGGCGGACATATTAAGGGATATAATCTTAAATCTGAGGTTGCCGATGAAGTAATAACAAAACTTGAAAAACTAGCAGACAAGGATTATTTTGAAAAAAGATATGATGTCAAAGACAAAGGTGTACTTCTTTTTGCAATGGGCGACGGAAATCATTCACTAGCAACTGCAAAGGCTTGCTACGAAAAGCTTAAAGAGACTATGCCTGAAGAAGAGTATTTAAATAACCCTGCAAGATATGCTTTAGTTGAAATTGTGAACTTGCATAGTGATGCACTGGAATTTGAGGCGATTCATCGTGTGCTATTTGACTTAGATATAGATGATTTTATGAATAATCTAAAAGCATATTATGATATAAATACTGACGGTAATGGCCAGAAGTTTGAGTTAATTACAGAAAATGCGGATGAAGTGTTATATATTTCAAATCCAAAGTCAAATATTCCAGTAGGTTCTATTCAAATCTTCTTGGATGAGTATTTAAAGGAACATAAAGGCAAAATTGATTACATCCATGGTGAAGAAGTTGTTAGAGAACTTGCTACAAAACCAAATAATGCTGGTATCATTTTAGAGTCAATGGCAAAAGGAGATTTGTTTAAAACTGTTATTGTAGATGGAGCTCTTCCAAGAAAAACATTCTCAATGGGTCATAGCTATGATAAAAGATATTATTTAGAAGCAAGAAAAATAAAATAAGTGTGAAGAAATTGGAATCTCCGGGGACACAACAAGTTCGCATCAGAGCCAGCTGCTGGCTCTGATGCGAACTTGTCGTGTCCCCGTTTTTGAAACTCTTAATCTAGTTCATAATCTGTGATTTGTTTTTTGACCTTAGCTATAAATTCATCTAGTGGCATAGCACCTAAGTCGCCCTCTTTTCTATGCCTTACACCCACACTATTTGCCTCAATTTCTTTATCTCCAATAACAAGCATATATGGAACTTTATGAACTTGTGCTTCTCTAATCTTGTATCCGATCTTTTCATTTCTATCATCAAGTTCTGCCCTAACATCTAATTCTCTTAGTCTGTCAGCTACTTGTTTTGCATAATCTAATTGCTTATCTGTAATAGGCATTACTTCTACTTGAACTGGTGATAGCCAAAGTGGTAGTGCACCTTTTGTTTCTTCTAGGTAGAATGCCATAAATCTATCGATGCTTCCAAATACAGCTCTATGTAAAACTACAGGTGTTTTCTTTTGGCCATCTTTATCGACATACTCTAGATTAAATCTCATAGGCAAGCAGAAGTCTAATTGACAAGTAGAAAGTGTATATTCGTTTCCAACAGCAGGTTTAACTTGAACGTCTAGCTTTGGTCCATAGAATGCAGCTTCACCTTTCTTTTCAATGTAATCGATTCCAATGTCATTAAGTACTTGTCTTAGTCTGTTTTCTGCGTTATTCCACATCTCATCATCTGGATAATACTTTTCTGTATTTTCAGGATCTCTTAAAGATAATTCGAATCTATAGTTCTTAATTCCTAGCTCGTTATATACTCTAAGGATTAAATCAACAACGCTCTTAAATTCAGATTCAATTTGCTCTGGAGTAACAAATAGGTGAGCATCATTTTGGCAGAATGTTCTTACTCTTTCAATTCCTTTTAGAGTACCACTTGCCTCAAATCTACAGTCTCTTGCAATTTCACCAATTCTAATTGGCAAGTCTCTATATGAGTGAATATCATTTGCATAAATCATCATATGATGAGGACAGTTCATTGGACGAAGAACAAATTCTTCTCCTTCAACTTCCATCTTTGGAAACATAGCATCTTTATAATGTGCCCAGTGACCTGATGTCTTGTATAGTTCAACATTTCCAAGAGGTGGTGTTAAAACATGCTTATATCCAATTTTCTTTTCCTTTGCTTTGATATAGTTTTCAAGTTGTTCCCAAACTATATATCCATTTGGCAAATATAAAGGAAGTCCTTTACCTGTTAAGTCTGTAGTCATGAAGATTCCTAAATCCTTACCAATTTTTCTGTGGTCTCTTTCTTTTGCTTCTTCAAGTTTTGCTAAATAGTCTTCAAGCTCAGATGCTTTTGGGAAAGATATAGCATAAACTCTTTGAAGCATTTTATTTTTTTCAGAACCCCTCCAATAAGCTCCTGCAAAATTAATTATCTTAACAGCTTTAACCTTTCCAGTACTCATTAGGTGAGGGCCAGCGCAAAGGTCTGTAAAATCTCCTTGCTTATAGAAACTTATTTCTTCGCCTTCTGGCAAGTCATTAATTAATTCAACTTTGTATGGCTCATTTTTCATAAGCTCTAAAGCTTCGTCCTTTGGAAGAGAAAATCTTTCTATTGGAATATCTTCTTTGATGATATTCTTCATTTCTTCTTCAATCTTAGCTTTTTCTTCTTCACCAAAGTTTTCAATCGGATCAAAATCATAATAGAAGCCTTCATCTATTGATGGGCCAATTGCAAGCTTGGTCTCTGGGAATAATCTTTTAACAGCTTGTGCCATGATATGAGAAGTTGTATGCCAATAAGCTTTCTTTCCTTCTAAATCATCTTCAGAGAAAGTATGGATTACTAGATTGCAATTCTCTTTTAGTTCATACCTTAGGTCTTTTACCTCTCCGTTAACTTCTCCGCAAGTAGCATTTCTAGCAAGTCCTTCAGAAATTTGCTTTGCTACTTCTAAGATTGATTTGCCTTCTTCTACTTCAAGTGAAGAACCATCTTTTAATGTAATGTTCAACATTTTATTTTCCTCCCTTTCGTTTGCATGAAAATCGCGCCTCACTTCGTCAAATACTCGTTTCGGTGCTCAACGTATCATTTATACGCTTCCGATCCTCAACTTCGTATTTTCCTTGTGATGCATTGATTTTGATGCAAACTTGATTTTTTTATATAAAAAACTCCCAAGAAACACTTGAACACACAAATGCTTCTTAGGAGTGATATCTCACGGTTCCATCCTATCTTTAACTTAATTAAATCATCTTAACGTGATGAGCACGTCTAGCTTATTCACTAGCACCTTGAGAAGGTAGTTTTTCGAAACTGTTTTCTTAAAGCACCTTTCAGTCCGGTTTGAGTGCTTCTCCCTAAAAGAAACCTTGAATCTACTTTGTCTTCCATTTGGTTTTCTAGCGCATATTATATATCTTAAAATCTGTAATGTCAAGTGATTAGCCAATGTAAATAGGGAATAATGCTTGTTATTTTATAATTCTTCCATCGTCGTAAGCCTTAATATTACTGTATTTTAGAACTTTGTTTAATATTCGAGTAAACTCCGAACCTTCGGCTAGTGTAGGCTTATAATCATTCTTGTTATTTACACTTGATACTCTTGCCGGATATATTCTAGCATTTATGTCTGTTAGATTATTGTTGTCAAATTCAAAAGAAACATTAAATACAAATGTATCTTTATCTGGCGGATTTGTGTTTCCACCAAAGCAGAAGTTAGATAGGCTATATACAATATACTTTCCATTGTACTGCTCTATTCCTTGAATTACATGAGAATGATGACCTATTACTAAATCTGCACCACGGTCTATAGCATATCTTCCTACTTTTTGTTGGGTGCTGTTTTGCTTATATTCTCTTTCAACTCCCCAATGGAAAGTAATAATTTTTGCGCTACAATTATTCTCATTAAAATAGTCTATTGCATTGTTTATTCTTTTTTCAACTGTTCCGTCCCATATTTTAGTAAGCCCTGCGAATCCTATTTTAATGCCATCTTTTTCATAAATGTAGTAGTTATCATACGCATAATATGGAATATTGTTTTCTTTCAATGTTTGAATTGTATCATTGAATCCAATTTCTCCATAGTCTGCAGTATGATTATTCGCTAAGTTCACAAGTTCAATATCTCCAGATAGCAGAATATTAGCATATTCTGGAGGTGCTCTAAAGTTAAACTTTTTTGAAACTTTTTTTGTGTTATTTGTAAAAGTTCCTTCAAGATTAACAACCGTTAAATCGTCGTTGGCAAAAAGGCTTTGCATATTTTCAAAGAAGTATTTATAGTTTCCATTTTGTCTATCGAATACATCAAAAAATGTATTCTTATATCCAAAGTTACTATCAGAACCAAGTGTACAGTCACCTGCAAAGTTCATTGTGATTGTTGTCGTTGAAGATGGTGCCTCTCCGGAATTACTTTCTATGTCAGGCAAGGCATCAACTGAAGATGAAACTTCATCCGAGCTAGCCTCCGGTGCGTCACTACCCGCGGTAAAACTATTTATATCTTCTGACTTTACTAATTCATATTCATTTTGATAATTTGAGGTATCGACAATATACTCGTTTGACGTAGTTGAAGATAAAGCATTATATGAGTTTGTGCTTCTAATCAGTTGTGCAAAACCAACGGGAACTGTCGATAAACAAATTATAGCTATAACAAAATCTTTAGCGTCCATATTATCTCCTAAAATATTATAACTCCCCATAAAATACTATCATCTAGCATGATTTGCTACAATTGGATTAATAATAATGAAACAGTATTGCAGTTAAATCTTAATTTTTTTAATAAAAAAGCAACCAAGCCTTCATGCAGTAAACTACATAATTGCTTGGTTGCCTGAAACGAATTACTCAGCTTGATTTTTCGGGGCTTCTATTTCTTTTTCTTGTTCTTTCAGCCTTGAAAGCCTCTGCTCATCTTCTCTACCCAGGTCATATGCGGAGCAAACTGCAAGGAAAAGCCAAAGAAGAACTAAGCCAACGGTCAAAAGAGTATTGTTGCCGTTACGGACCTTCATGGCTGTTTCGTAGAAATTTAAAACTACTAATCCAGCTGATGCGATCACTCTCATAGCGCAGGACCCCATAGGGTTCTTTCGGTTGAAGAAAAAGTAGGCGTAGATGACCAGAAAAAGAGCTGTGAGCACGTAATACATAACCAATCCTCCTTTATTTTTGTTGGGTTGAGGGAATAAAGAGTGTGAACTACTATGCCAGAGGATTTCCTCTCACATAATAGAATATAAGGGGAAAGAGTATGACTTAAACCACGGAGATTATACACCATTTAGGCAAATTAGTCAACATAATGTGGGAGCAAAGGAGTTGAACTAGCCCCTATCATAGGTGTCTAACACCCGAAAAATAGCCATTTTCTGTAAAAAAATTGCTATACAGGCGAATAATACTTAATGTGCTGAAAAAAATATTGTAGTTGCATGCTCATTTGTTATAATTAAATATAGGTAAAGAGAAAGGATGATTTTATGAAAAAGATAATTCTATTAATAGCAGCTGTTATAATAACTACACTAGTTTTTTCGGCATGTTCAATTTCATTTGATTTTGGTGGGAATAAAAAGCCAGAGGAGACAGTAACAGAGAAGCCAACTGAGATTAAAGAAGATGTGCAAGATGTTGTCACTACAAAACCTACAGTAACTGAAGCAAAAAAAGATAATACTACATCAAACATTACATTAGGTACATGGAATGGAAACGTTTATACTAATGATTTCCTTGGATTTAAAATAAACGTGCCTAATGGTTGGACAAGATATACTGAAGAGCAAATAATTGAATTAATGAATCTATCTAAAGAGATATTAGATGATGAGTTAGATCAAGCAGTTGAGTTAGCAAAGCTAAATTCTGTAAGATTTGCATATTTGTCAGATGAAGAATCTGGAAGTAATATTCAAGTTATGGGAGAAAAAGTTGCTTCTTATATAAGTGAGTCAGTATATATTGAAGCATTGAAAACTCAATTAGAAAAATTAGAAAGCATTAGTTACACAATTGGAGAAACAGAAGAAGTTACACTTGCTGATAAGACTTTTCTAAAGCTTAACACACAAGCATCTATGTATGGAATTACAATGAAGCAATACTATTATGTTACAAGAGTTGGAGAATACCTAATAAGCATTATAGTTACGGATACAACAGACGGAATAAATCTTAATAGCATTGTTACAAAATAAAACAAAACGAGCTACCCATTTCTGGGTAGCTCGATTAATTTCACCAGCAAACTTTTTTGAGAACGACACGACGATCAGGTGCTTGACGGTCAGGGAATACGGCGGCGTTAACAGTTAGGTCGCCATACTGTATGCCAAAGACCATCAGGTTCCCGAAACTAGCTTCAGATCCCATAATAGGGGTAATCTCCAGAAGCTGGTCATCGGTTATGATCTCGTGGTGGAAACCATCCATGTTATTGATGGCCTCCTTCAGTTCTTCACGGAGCTCAGGGGTGAGAGAGTTGGCCTTCTTTTTTCCCCAAGAAAACATCCTAGTTTTGCCTCCTTTTAAGTCCTACAGTCCTGTGAGTCTCATTGACTTCACGGCGCATATTATACCACTAGTCGACATAAAAGTCAAGAGTGAAAAAGGCCAAGAATTGTGGTATAATATCATTATGGTAGCGTTAAGCTATATTCGCACAAAAGAGGAGGTAGTTTTATGAAGAATAAAATTATTAGTTTATTATTAATTATGACACTTATAGTTATTGCTATATCACTTACTGGTTGCCTTTCTAAAACATCGATTACTGGTGAAACATTTAGCCAAATGGCTAAGGCTGAAGGCTATCGAGTAGTAGATATTACATCACAATATGATTCAGATTTGGCAAAGAGTGTGTTACTTGCAGTTGACCCTAGTGAGTCTTTCCAAATTGAATATTTTGAAACAGTTAATGAAAGTGATGCAATTAGCTCATATCAGGGAAATTTAAGTACAATGGAAGCGGCAAAAGGGAGCCCATATGCTGGAACTTCAATGTCTGGCATGAATTACAATAAATCAACTATGGTTACAAATGGCGAATTCTATGTTGTTTCTAGAATTGATAACACATTTATATTTGTCCATACATCTGAAACTAATAAGTCTGCAGTTGAGTCAATGCTTGATAAATTAGGATATTAATCAAATAAAAAACATCTCAATATGAGATGTTTTTTTATGCCTTTTTTCGAAGAATAAAAGATTATTATAATAACTTGCTACGCCCGTTTGACAATGAAAAATACCAGTGATAACATAAATTATACGTTTTAATACTATGCTTTTTATAGCATATCAATTGGGAGAAAAAATGATAGGAATAATTGTTTATTTATATTTTTTAATTAATGGCTTTATTGTCAGCAGGGCAATTTTTAAAGACAAAGGATTTTTCTTTAGTTTGTGGATGGGACTGGCTATAGGAAATGTAATTTTAATGGCGGGGATATGCATACCATCACTGATATTTGGCTTCAATAAATTAGCTCATATAGTATTAATACTAATTACTGGAGTAATTTCAGCTATCTTGCTAATCAAGGGGAAGAATAAAGATTTTAAATCTTGGCTTGGTATAGAAAACAAGTGTTGTATGAATTGGAATATTTTTTGCGCATTAATTATTCCTGTGACATTATTAGTAGGAATTATTTTTGGAAACCATGTGCTAGGGGAGCATAAAGATGGTGAAGGATATGCGAGTGGACAATCTACATTTGGCGATTTAAGCATGCATCTTGCATTTATAACAAGCATTGCAGAGCAAGGAGTCTTTCCTCCTAACTATCCTTTACTAAATGGTGAAAAACTAAACTATCCATTTTTTGTTGATATGCTTTCTTCAAGCTTGCTAATCTTTGGAACCTCATTAAGAACTTGTATTATCATTCCTAGTATTGTTCTTACACTAGTTATTGCAATGGGCATCTATTTCGTTGCTTTCAAAATCACCCAAAAGAAAATGGCATCTATATTATCTGTGATTTTAATCTTCCTTTGTGGTGGGTTTGGATTTGCATATTTCATGGATAACGCAATAGAGGAACCAGAAAACTTTACTCGTATTTTTGACGAATGGTATCATACGCCAACAAACTATAACGAGCACAATGTACGCTGGTCTAACACTATTTGTGATATGATTGTTCCTCAAAGGACAACTATGGCAGGATGGGCAATAATATTTCCTTGCATTTGGCTTTTACTAGAAGGCCTACTTGGAAAGAAAAGAAAGAGCTTTATAGTGCTAGGGTGTATTGCAGCTTGCATGCCAATGATTCATACGCATTCTTTTTTGGCATTAGGATTAATCAGTGCAGGAGCATTCTTCATATTCTTCTTTAACAACAAAACAAAAGAAGAACGAATATCCTATATTATTAACTGGGCAATTTATGGAGGCATTGTAGCAGTATTTGCTTTTCCACAGTTGTTCTATTGGACGTTTTCACAAACTAGCGGAAATCAATCGTTCCTACAATATCATTTTAACTGGGTTAATGGATGGAAGGAATCATATATATGGTTCTATGTTAAGAACTGGGGAATAATCGCTCTACTAATTATTCCGGCATTTTTTAATGCGGACAAAGAGACTAAAAAAGTATTTCTTTCATGCTTGCCACTGTTCATTATTTCAGAATTGATAGTATTTCAACCAAACGAGTATGATAATAATAAACTTTTCTACATTGTTTATTTTATAGACGTTATTATTGTTTGTGGGTTTGTTACTAATATGTGGAAAACTCTTAAGGAAAGTAAATGCAGAGTGTATTTCTTAATACTATTTATTTTTCTTGGAACGTTTTCTGGAATTTTAACAATAGCTAGAGAGATTAAGAG
>JAEEYG010000132.1 GCA_016291695.1 Clostridia bacterium
TGTCTTGCGGTTAAGTCTTTAATTTTTAACCATTGCTTACACCCACATTGTATACAATATTCGTCATCATCGTATGATTGATATCCGCAATATGAGCAAACATATTTTAAGTCATTTTCTGGTTCTTTTTCAATCTTGAGAGCATATTCCAAATCTTTCCGTTCCATTATGATGCCCTCCTTATTAATTACTAAGGTTATTTTAAAAAGATTCACATGCGAGGGGATTATATCACGAATTTACATAAAATTCAAGTAAAAAAGGCTAATTATAAGCTGTCTTTTAGGCAATTTGCAACCCAAAAAAACACCTTCTCAATTTGAAAAGGTGCTTTTCTATAAATTATATTCTTTATCATAATTAATCTTGTTCACAATATTACTATTTTTCGAATAATCTATAGTCAAATTTCACAATTATTTAATTTTTTTATTTTTCATCAACATTTTGCCATTCTCGATGTCGTATATAAGTGGAGGGAGTAAATTTCTTAAATTTTTGTTCGCATAAATTGGCGAACAACTTGTAAATCTTCAATTTTTTTCATTTTTCTATCAAGGTTTTGCCATTCTCAACGTCGTATATAAGTAGAGGGATAGACATATATCGTATTTAAAATATGTACCTTGAAAACTGAATATAGAGAATCTAAGACAACAAATAATGATACTTCTGCCTAGCCTTAACTCATCGTATAGGGGGTAGCCTCTTAGGATAAGGGGAACTATAGTAAGTTATGTTGTACCTAAAGTACAAGTCTAAGATTAGTTTTAAAGAAAGGAGGTTTTATGGAAGAAATAATTAAAAGTAAAAGTGAAGATAAAGCTTCACAATACTATTATATGTTTGCTGACTATCCTGATATAGTCAATATTCAACAACTTCAAACAATGTTAGGTGTTGGATATACCTTTGCTTATAAGCTAGTAAGTAAAGGCATCATTAAGTCTCTTCGAATTGGGAGAGAGTATAAAATATTAAAATCATTTGTAATTGAATACATTCTAAACAATGTTAATTAATTCAAAGAAAGGAGTCTATTTGAAAGTAAAAGCAACTTTACAAGACAAAAGAGGAATTTATCAAGTTGTTTTAAGCTATACAGATGCTAACGGCATCAGAAAGCAAAAATGGATATCAACAGGTTTACCTGTTAAAGGTAATAAGAGGATAGCTTTGGAAAAACTTGAAGAAATAAAGAATAATTTTATTTTGAATATGGAAGAAACTACAAATATTGAGAGAAACGATGATATGGCTAATAAACCTTTTGAAGTATATATGAAAGACTGGCTCGATTCAATGAAAGGACATATTGAAGAAGATACATATGATTCTTATAGTACTGTGGTTTATAAAATAAAGGAATATTATGAGCCATTACATGTCAAACTAAAGGATCTCAAACCGATTCATATTCACAATTATTATGTTAGTTTATACAATCGTGGTTTATCGCCTAATACAGTGCTTCATTATCATGCAAATATTAGAAAAGCTTTGCAAACTGCAGTAAAGCTTGATTTAATTCCAAGCAATCCAGCAGATAGAGTTGAACGACCAAAGAAGGAAAAATTTATTGGCAAGTTTTATTCTAACAATGAATTAAACCAATTATTTGATGTTATAAAAGGTGATCCAATAGAGGTTATTATTTTATTAACTAGTTTTTATGGTCTTCGTAGAAGCGAAGCGATGGGTTTGAAATGGTCTTCATTTAATTTTGAAGAGAATACGTTTAGTATTAAGCATAAAGTTATTGAAACAATAGTAGATAATCAAAGAGTAATATTGCTAAAAGATACAGTTAAAAACAGGTCAAGTTTTAGAACTTTACCATTAGTTCCTGAAATAAAAGAAAAGTTATTAAAGCATAAAGAGGAAATAGATAAAAATAGAGATATTTATAAAAAGTACTATAACACAAAATATTTGGATTATTTGGCTGTTAAAGCTGATGGCAATATAATTAGACCAGATTACGTTTCAAAGCATTTTGAGGACATTTTGAAAGCAAATGGACTTAGAAAAATAAGGTTTCATGACTTAAGGCATTCATGTGCAAGTTTGTTACTTGCTAGAGGTGTTTCAATGAAAGAGATTCAAGAATGGTTAGGACATTCAAATTACAGTACAACAGCCAATTATTATGCTCATTTAGAGAATGAGTCTAAACAAAAATTGGCAGATGTATTATCTAAAACTTTAGATATTAATAAAAATACAGAAAGGAAAGCTCCTAAAATTGAAGATTTGGAAAGATAAAAAAAGTACATTCTAAGTGGTGTTAGAATGTACCAAAAATTAAAATTGTTTTTTGTTAGACATTTGTTAGACATTTTGCAGATTTTTGATGTTTCAAAAATCTGCAAAGTCTTGATAGTCTTGGCTGGGCCGGGAGGATTCGAACCGCCGAAATGCCAGAGTCAAAGTCTGGTGCCTTACCACTTGGCTACGGCCCAATAAAAATGAAATTATGTGGCGTAATTTCAAGGTGATTAAATGTAGTTTTAAAAAATAGTGGGGTGAAAGATGGGACTCGAACCCACGGCCTCCAGGGCCACAACCTGGCGCTCTAACCAACTGAGCTACATCCACCATATTTGTAAAAGCAACAATAATTCTAACCGATTTTAAGGTTTATGTCAATATTATATACCTGTAATATCTTAAATACTTGCCATTATTGGTATTTTTGGACACTTTATCCACAATTTGAAATGTTTTTACCAATATGATATTCTACATAGGAGGTGTTGCATATGCTAAAAAAATTACGTTATCGTTGTGAAGATTCAACTATAGTTTTTAGAATTATCCTTTATACCATTATCGCCTTAACAATTATTATACTTTTATATTACGGAATAAACAATAAATTTCAAGACAAATCTCCTTCAGAAGTGATAGCTGAAATCCTTACAGGAGGTGTTATGGTATTCATTCTTGGCCTTATTCCATATGGAATTTTCTATTACTTAAATAAACCAGAAGTAGACATTTGTCAAGGATGTAGGAGAAATGGCATAAAAGTACCTGGAAAAATAGTAGGATATACTAAAAGGTATCATGTAGATACTTACTTAATACTATCCTCAATATACTCTCTTGTCATTGAATATACAGATGCTAACGGAAAAACTGATTCATTTTTGACGCCTGATGTCAATTTTAACCCTCTTCGTAAATTAGGCAGTAACATCTGCTCTGTCTACGTTTATGGTGAAGACTTATATGCAACTGATTTTGTTAAAGCTAGAAATAAATCTGAACGAATCAGCCTTCCCGAGATTAATAAAAAATAATTATTGTCTATTCCAGCTCTCATATATTATGTAAATTTGTTGACTTTAAGCGCTATTTGTGGTATTATCCAACATGTTTAAAGAACATTTATTTCCATTTCTTTTATGGGGAGGTTAGCTACAGGCGCCTTTGCGCAATATGACGTGATTAGAGGGAGGCATTTATATGATTTACTTCACAGATGAGCACTGTGATCAGTCTATTATTTACCAGATTCCGCTCGCAAGCGGAAGTAAGCGGTATAAGGTGTATGTCCAAGGAGAGCTTCTAGGAACTACTGCAGGGAGAAGAAACGAGTCCATTCTCATTGATTCTGCAGAATTCGGCCATCTCGTGTTTAATGTGGTGGAATTTGAAAAACATCTTAGAAGTAGCATTGATATTATGGCCTTTGCTAGGCTTGGCAAGAGGCTGTGACTGCTTTTGCTGGGCACTGCCCAGCTTTTTTTATATGTTCTTATAAAAATATTTGAGGAGTACAGAATGATTAAACTTTTATCCAATTCTGAAGAAGAAACAAAACAATATGGTAAAAAGATAGCAAAAGAGCTTTTTAAAGGAGCTGTAGTTGTTCTAAATGGCGACCTAGGCTCTGGAAAAACTGCTTTTACAACCGGTGTTATGTCTTTTTATGGAAAGGAAAATGAAGTTTCTTCACCAACATTTACCATAATAAATGAATATAAATTAAATAATGATTTATCTCTATTCCATTTTGATGTTTATAGGCTTGATAATGAAGACGAATTCTATGCAATTGGCGGAGACGAATACTTTGAAAATGGTATATCTTTAATTGAATGGGGCGAAAAAATAAAATCTGCTCTTCCAAAAGAGTATTTAGAAATAAAGTTTGAAAAGTTGGACGAAAACCCTAATATTAGGACGTTAGAGCTACTCCCACATGGAGATAAATACATAAATATTGTTCAAAAAATTGCTAACTAATTCTTGAAAGGAGGCATACACTTGAAGATTCTATCAATTGGTACATCTACTAAAAACTGCACAGTAGCTATTTGTGAAGATACCACTAAAATTGCGGAATTAAATAATATGAGTGGCCTTACCCATTCAGAAACGCTAGTACCTTCTGTTGAAAAGATTCTTATGGATAACGAATTATCTTTAGATTCTATTGACGCTTATGCTGTTTCTGTTGGACCAGGCTCATTTACTGGGATTAGAATCGGGGTTGCAACAGTTAAGGGCTTCTGTTTAGCAAAGCCTAAAAAAGTGTTTGCCGTTCCAAGTCTTTTGGCACTTGCCTATAACGTTGCAGATTTTAAAGGCTATATTGTTTCATGCATAGATGCTAGAAATGACAACGTATATGCTGCTATCTACGATAACACAGCAGATACTCCTGAAATGATAGGAGACTATATTTCAGATAATGTTCAGGTATTATTAGACAAAATTGCAAAACTAGATAAAAAAATCATAATTGTTGGTGATGCTATCTCACTTATAAAAGAAAAACTTATAGAAACATCACTTAATAATAGCAATAATCTAGAATTCGCCGATGATACTCATAATATTGAATATGCAGGCTCTATTGCAAAAGCAGCATTTGATTTAGAAAAGAGGGGCTTATCAACTACTGGCGAATTACTATCACCACTTTATCTTAAGAAATCTCAAGCCGAAAGAGAACTTGAGGAAAAAGAAAAAGGAGCAAAATGATTACGTTTGAACGACTTAAAGCCGAATATATAGACCAAGTTTACACGATTTGTGAAAAGTCATTTCCTATCCCATGGTCAAAAGATTCCATTAAAAACGAGCTCGAAAAAGATAATTCCTGCTTTATCGTTGCCAAAAGTGATGATGCAATAACAGGCTTTATTGTTTGCTGGTTTGTTATGGATGAGTGTCACATAGGAAATATTGCGGTAGATCCTGGTTTTAGAAATCAAGGTATAGGAAAAGCGCTTGTAAATGAAGTCTTTAAAGAAGCAAATAAAAAGAATACAAAGTATTTCTTACTAGAAGTTAGGCTATCTAACACGATTGCCCAGGCCTTATATAAAGAGTTTGGCTTTGAAGAAGTAGCTACAAGAAAGCATTATTACAAAAACGAAGATGGCACATATGAAGATGCACTTTTGATGAGTAAAAGCATCTAAAAAATTTTTATTAAATTTTAATTAAAAAGTACAGAAAAGTTGCATTATTTGCAACTTTTTGTGTTATTATTTATATGAGAAATTATAACTTTAAGGATGAAATAAAAAAGAAAAACAAAGGAGAAATTTTAAAATGGCCAAAACACGTGAACTTAGCTATACACAGCTAAAAAAAGAGTGTGACCCAGCAATTTTCAAATTTAAAAGTACAAAAGAACTAGAACCTTTCACCGGAATAATTGGTCAGACTAGAGGAATTGAATCTTTTAAGTTTGGCGTAAATATAGACGTTAAAGGTTATAACATATATATCGAAGGCTCAACAGGCATAGGCAAAACAGTTTTTGCCAAGAACTTTTTAAAGGACTTCGTTAAAGACAAGCCTACTCCAGATGATTGGTGCTATGTCTACAATTTTGAAAATCCAAATGAACCTAAGGCTCTTTCATTGCCAGCTGGTCTTGGTAAAACTTTCAAAGCCGACATGAACGCATTTATCGAAACTGTTAAGTCTGAGATTAAGTCTGCTTTTTCTAATAGAGATTTTGAACAAGAAAAAGAAAACATTAGAAAAGACATTGAAGACAAAAAAATAAAGCTTATTGAAAAGCTTAACAAGGATGCCGCAAAGCTTGGCTTCCAAATTAAGAACTCAGATAGCATTTATTTTCTTCCTATGGTTGATGGTAAAGCTTTAAGTGAAGAAGAGTTTAATGCACTTCCTCAATCAGAAAAAGAAAAGTTTGAAGCTAACTCTAAGATTATTCAACAAGAAACCATCGAAGTAATGCGTAAGATTAAGGAAATGGAAGCTAAAGCGTCTGAGAAGATTGGCTCATGGCAGAGCAACATTGCACTATTTGCAGTTTCAATAAAGGTTAATGAACTTAAGGCAAAATACAAAAAGTTCCCTATAATTCAAGACTTCTTTAAAGGAATTCAAAACGATATCATACAAAACATTGACTCATTTATTATTGATGAACAAAAGCAAGCTAATATTCCAGGTCCTATGAGACAAGAAAAGCCATGGAATAAATATAGAGTTAATTTGCTTGTAGACAATTCAGAACTTCAAGGTCCACCAATAATATCTGATTCAAATCCATCATTCTTTAACTTGTTTGGAAAGCTTGAATATGAGAACTCTTATGGAATGATGCACACAGATTACACCTTGATTAAGCCAGGACTTATTCATAAAGCTAATGGTGGATATTTAATTCTTCAGGTTAGAGATTTGCTATCAAATCAAATAATCTGGGATTCATTCAAAAAGGTATTACGTACAAAAAAGATATATGTTGATACATTAAAAGATTATCAGATGAATGCAGTTGCTCTTGCTGGACTTAAACCAGAGCCTATTCCAATAAAGATTAAAGTTATTCTAGTTGGAAATGCGATGGTTTATCAGCAACTACTTAACATGGATGATGACTTTAAAAAGCTATTTAAAGTCAAAGTTGAATTTGATGATGATGCACCTAGAAATGAATCTACTATGAATAAAATCGCATCATATATTCATAGTTTTTGCGAATATGAAAAACTTCCGCACTTTAATCCAGGTGCTGTAGGAAAGATTATAGAGTATTGTTCACGACAAGTTGAAAACCAGAATAAATTATCAACACAATTAAGTGACATTTGTGAAATTCTTGGTGAAGCTTGCACATGGGCAAAAATGGATGGTGCAAAAGTTGTTACAGCAGACTACGTTAGAAAAGCTGTAAATCAACGAATTGAAAGAGTTAATAAATATGATCAGCGTCTAGTTGAAATGATACAAAATGGCACCATTATGATTGACACAGATGGCGAGAAAGTTGGACAGATTAATGGTCTATCAGTTATGAAGATGGGCGACTTCTGTTTTGGAAAACCTGCAAAGATTACTGCTAACACTTATATCAGTAAATGCGGTATCGTTAATATCGAGCGTGAAGTTTCTATGTCTGGAACATCTCACTCAAAAGGCGTAATGATTTTATCAGCATACATTGGTGAAAAGTTTGCTCAAAATGAACCACTTACATTAGGTGCAAGTCTTTGCTTTGAGCAATTATATAGCGGTGTCGATGGAGATAGTGCTTCATCAACTGAGCTTTATGCCCTACTTTCGTCACTTGCAGAATTACCAATCAAACAAAACATTGCCGTTACTGGTAGTGTTAACCAAAAGGGTGAGATTCAACCAATTGGCGGAGTTACAGATAAGATTGAAGGCTTCTTCACAATCTGTAAATTAAGAGGTCTTACAGGTGAGCAAGGTGTTATGATTCCATATCAAAACATCAAGAACCTAAACTTAAATGATGAAGTTATTAAAGCCGTTAAAGATGGCTTGTTCCACATATACCCAGTTAAGACTATTGATGAAGGAATTGAAATTTTAACTGGTGTTCCTGCTGGAAGACTTAATAAAGACGGCAAGTATACTTTAGGCAGTGTTAATTACCTTGTTAATGAAAAACTTAAAAAGTACTCTGAAGCTCAAAAGCATAATAAATAAATGATTTAGGAGAAATAATGGAAGAATTTTTTAAAGAATGGTTTAAAGATGCAAGTGGAAACTTATCCTCTTTTAATGCAATGGTGTCTAAGTATTTGCCACCACTAATAACACTTTTAATTGCTCTTATTGCAATTCATTTCATAACAAACTTTGCAAAAAAGATGATAAAGAAATCCAAAATACCAAGAACAATACATTCATTCTTGGTGTCTGGCATCAAATTTACACTTCACTTTGTTGTACTTCTTGTGTTCTGTAGTAGATTAGGAATTGATGTTACATCACTAGTTGCTGCCTTTAGTATTGTCGGAGTAGCTATTTCATTGTCTGTTCAAAATTTGCTATCAAATGTCATGTCTGGGTTTAATATACTAGGCACTAAACAATTTGATGTTGATGACTATATCGAAACAGCAGGTGTTTCGGGTATAGTACAAAGAATTGGTCTTACATCTTGCAAATTAAAATCATACGATGGCAAAGACATATACATTCCAAACTCAAGTATTATATCTGAAAAGATCATTAACTACTCAAGAGAACCATATAGACGTGTTGACATATCTATTGGTGCTTCATACTCAGAAGAAGTATCAAAAGTTAAAACTGCATTAAATCATGTAATTGAGGATACTGTTTTAATCAATAGAGAGATGGAAACTTTTTGTGGAATAACAAAATTTGATGAAAGCTCGGTTCAATATACTATTAGGGTTTGGGTTAGAAACTCAGACTACTGGACTGTATATTTTGAAATGCTTGAAAGAATTAAACTTACATTTGAAAAAGAAAACATTGAAATACCATTTAACCAATTAGATGTTCACGTAAAAAATGATTAGAAAAAAGGCTACCTTTCCTAGAAAGGTAGCCTTCTTTTTTAGAACATTCTTCCAGCCACAACTTCTACCAGACATATGATTATCGCTATTGCGCCAATAGTAAGAAGAATATGTGCCGGGAAAATCCTCCAGCTTTTCTCGATTTTGCTATCAACCAGTTTGAAATACAAGGCTGCTAAGCCCCACGAAACAAAGTGAATAGCAAAAATCAAGGGATGGAAAAACAAGAACGCAAGCTCAAAAAGACCGAGAGTGACAAACAGAAGAATCGCTTCTTGCTTATTTAAGCTAGTCTTCTGAAGGACGTATACCACCACTGCAGTCATAGCCAGAAAAGCAACCGCCATGAGTATCCGAGCAACGAGCATCGTCTTTTCCTCCTTCTTTTCCACCAAGTCATTCCAAACAAAAAGAAAATGACTAGAATATCAACATTCCAGCCATCGAATTATATCACAGCTTTACATAAAATTGCAACTATTTATTCACATATCCGCTTATTTTATCCTTAACGTCATTCCACATATGCTTTAAGTCCTCATAAGACAAAAGCTCATAAACATCATTAATATTAACCCATTTGCAGATTTCTCTGTCTTCTTCGGCTATAACGCCATTATATTCCCCAACATCCTCGGCTAAATACATATGTACTTCGACAGGTTCTTCTAATATAGTAACATATTTATTTATAAAAATAGGTTCTTCACGTAATAACCTAACTTCTCTACCCGTTTCTTCAATAGTTTCTCGAATTGCGCATTCTTTGACCGTTTCGCCTTCTTCAATATGACCTTTTGGAAAGCTATAATCTCTAAATTTTTTTCTATATATTAAAGCAATCCTACGAGTTTTCCTATTGATTAAGAAACATCCTCCTTTTATAGTTGCCACTTACTCATTCTCCTTTATAATAATCCAAATTCACTATCTTGCTCTTCTTCATCCTCAGATTCGTCGCCATCCTCACCCTCATAACTATCTAAAGAGTACTGGCTAATCCACTCTAAGAAATCATCATTTGCGTCCATTATCTCCACGCAAGAAATCTCTGGTATTTCGTAATCATGAAGCTCTTTAATTTCATCAACTATATAATCAAATAATCTGTATACGCTTCTAAATTCCAATCTATATTCATGCGATAGCTGTAAATTGCCGTTCCACCAATATTTAGAGTCTACTTTTGACACTTGGCAACCTGCAACTAAATGTTTTCCTAATAATGTATCACAAATATTTTCTGCAACCTTTTTATCTTTGCATAAAGTTGTAACTAAAATATATTTTTCCATTGTACACCTCATTATTCTTTTCGTATCTACTAAATGATATTATATCACACTATATTATACCATAAAACGAGTTTAGAATAAAAAAATGAAAGAAATCAAAAAACAGACCCAAAAGAGGGTCTGTTTTGTAGACTTTTAAACCGGTTCAAGATAAATCTCCTTCTCACCACGACTATACGCTTCAAGGATCTTGTCGCGCAAAGCATTGAGCTTTTCCTCGTCGTGTGCCTCAGTCACAATGTGGTACCTACCAAAGGGTTCATAAATAACGAGAAAGTACACCACTTGGGCTCTCGGGAGATTAGTAGTAGCACCCTGGTCACAACTAAGAACCTTAACTTCCATCAACTCTGAAATCTCTACAAGACACCTTTTTCCATACCGCACAAGGAATTTCTTCATTTCAAGTCACTCCTTTAAGAAAGTCCGTCTATACACATTTTAGACGGACTCATACTACCACAATCATTAGCTAGTGTCAATGAATGTAGCTCTTTATATGTTCATTATTGCTACTGCTACACTAAAGAATGCCCAAACTGAAGCAGAGTCGACAATCGTAGTAATAAGCGGAGATGACATTATTGCGGGATCAAGTTTTAGCTTTTTGGCTATGATTGGAAGAATGCCTCCCAAAAGTTTTGCCATAATAGCAGTAAGAATTAGAGTTATTCCCACTACGATAGATAACTTAATATTTTGATATTGGACATAAATTCTAACACCATTACAAATTGCAAGAATTAAACCAACGCCTAATGAAACTCTTAATTCTTTCCATAATACTTTAAGAATATCTTTCGTCTTAATTTCATCTAACGCTAATCCACGGATTATAAGTGTTGCTGCTTGTGAACCGCAGTTACCACCAGTGTCCATTATCATCGGTATAAATGCTACAAGTAGTGGCATAGTAACAAATGCATTTTCATAGTTATTAATAATTGCACCACTTATCGCAGAAGAAATCATAAGTATTAATAGCCAAATTATTCTGTTTCCTGCATGCTTCCAAACCGACGTTTTCATGTATGTATCATCATTTGGTGTGACAGCCGCCATGATTTCGAAGTCTTCTTCTGCTTCTTCTTTGATAACATCAATTGCATCGTCTAGCGTAATAATACCGACTATATGGCCATCTTTATCAACAACAGGAAGTGATGTTTCGTTATATTTTCCAAATAGTTTACCAACTTCTTCTTGGTCATCTAGCGTCTTTATTGTCACTATGTCTTTTGTCATGATATCAACAATTGGTGTATCACCATTTGCTAGCACTAGGTTTCTAGCATCTACAACACCAGAAATCTTTTTGTCTTTAGAAATAACATACCCTTTATAAATGTCTTCTCTATCTTCTCCAACTTTTCTAATATATGCCAATGCGTCTGATACTAGCATATCTTCAGAGAAGTCCAGATACTCTGTTGTCATCATAGAACCAGCTGAATCATCTGGGTACTGCAAAAGCTTATTAATTGTACTTCTTTGTTCTTTATCTACTTGATTTAGTATTCTATCAACAACGTCTGATGGCATTTCTTCAATAATTTGAGCAGTTTCATCATCAAACAACTCATCTATTACTTCTTTTAACTCTCTATCAGAAAATAGATTAATTAGCTTTTGCTGAAAATCCGAATCAAGATTTACGAACACTTCTGAAGCAATTTCTTTTGGAAGTAGTCTATATGCAAGAATCATGTCTTCAGATGAAAGACCGTTTAATGCATTCGCAATATCTTCTGGTTCTTTAAAGCCCAAGTATTTTCTTAATTCTTTGAACATTTTACATGAAATTAGTTCTTTAATTGTATCTTGCATATTACACCTCCATTTCTATTTTTCATTATAATTTATAGTGTTTTCATTGATTCCAAATAGTATGTTGCAATTTGGAAATAAATAACTATTGCACAAAGGTCGATAACAGTTGTAAGTAATGGCGCTGCCACGACCGCAGGGTCCTTTTTCATTTTTTTAACAAGCATTGGGAGTAAGCATCCAATTGATTTGGAAACTATAACTGTTAAAATCAGAGAAATCCCCAGTACTAGTGCAAGTTTTATATCATTATATTGCAAATAAATTCTAACTATATTCACAATCAATATTACAAGTCCTACTAATACTCCTACTCTTACCTCTTTCCATAAAACTTTTATCCAATCCTTAAGCGACACTTCACCAGTAGCTAGCGCACGAATTATTATAGTTGAAGTCTGCTGACCACTATTACCTGCTGTACCCATAATCATTGGAACAAATGATACGAGTATTGGTAAAGCTTCAAATGCAGACTCATATTTTGAAAGGATTGTGCCTGTGATAGTTGCCGAAAGCATAAGTATTAGAAGCCACCCGATTCTATTTTTAATGTGACCAAACACAGACGTTTTGAAATATGTTTCTTCCGAAGGCATGATAGCAGCCATCTTCTCGAAGTCTTCTTCTTGCTCTTCTTTTAAAATTGCTAACGCATCATCAACTGTAATAATACCAACTAGCCTATCTTCTTTATCTACAACAGGAAGCGCATATTCATCATACTTGTCGAACATGTTTGCAACGTTTTCTTGGTCCTCTAAAGTATTAATCTTAATAATGCTCTGATCCATTATGTCAGTAATCTTTGTAGATAAATCTGCAAGAAGTAATTTTTCAAGTGTTATAACACCTTTGATTCTTCTTGTGCTATCCAATATATAACATGTATAAACTGTTTCAGAATCAACACCAATTTTTTTAATCTTTTCTAGTGCTTCCGAAACTGTCATATCTTCCTTTAAATCAATAAACTCCGTGGTCATCATTGAGCCAGCGGAGTCTTCAGGATATCGAAGTAATCTGTTAATAGTCTGCCTATCTTCTGGAGCAATATGTTTTAAGATTCTCTTAACAACGTTAGATGGCATTTCTTCGATAATATCAACTGTATCATCCATATATAGCTCATTAACGACATCTTTAAGCTCTTTATCTGTAAGCACACCAATTAATTTTTCTTTAATATCTGAATCTAGCTCGGTGAAAACTTCTGCAGCCTTTTCCTTTTCTAGTAGCCTATACATTATGATTATTTCTTCATCTTTTAATTCATCAAAAAGATAGGATATATCTACGCTATTAATACTTTTTAAGTATTCTTTCAGCTTAACAAAGTCTTTATTATTAAGTAGTTCTTTAATAACTTCTGCTTTCTCTTCCATATATATCCTCCTTTCTAATTATTTATGTTCTATTAGCTATAGCCTACTTGTAAACGTGTCCCAAAAGGCTTTAAAATACCCACTTGAATTATACCAGTCCACAATTAAATCATGTGTAAATGGAATTTGCCAAATGATAAATCCAATAGTTGCGATTGTAGCAACAATTTTCAAAAGTGTCCAAGCATCTCTTACCTTTTCTTTAAATGGCTTTTCATATACAACATCATACCCCATATCTCTTAAAGCTTTGTAGTATGCATCATTATATGCTTTTTGCGCCATAGCCTCTTGCATTTTTCGATAGTTTTCATTTACGGAATAAGCATCCACATATTGATAACCACCTCTATTAGTTGAAGTAGTAGTTCTTGCTGTACTAGAAGGTCTTGAAGTACTAGTTGAATGTGTCGGCTGGGTCTGTCCTGTTGAAGTAGTTTGAGGTGCTGAAGCAGCTCTTCTTTGATACTCTTGCATCTTTTGAGTTTGTAACTTTTGATCGTATTCTTTCCTTTTTGTTTCATTAGACAACACTTCATAAGCCGCAGAAACTTTTTTAAATTTCTCTTCTGCAGCTTTTGGGTTATCAGGATTTAAGTCTGGATGATACTTTTTGGCAAGAGTCTTGTACACCTTCTCAATTACTTCTTGCGATGCATTTTCATTTACTTCAAGCAACTCATAATAATTCTCCATAGTATTTATCCTTTGATTAATATATTTTTACTGCTTTCTTTACACATCTAATACTAATAAAATAACAATCCCTACTATTGCTGTTCCTATTGCTAAATACTTTTTTAAACTTAACTTTTCTTTTAAGAAAATTCTCGACAAAATCATTGATAGAATGCAATAAGAACCAACAATTGATGCACTTATTGTGGAATTTCCTGACATTGCAAACACATAGAAGAATTGTCCTGCTGTTTCAAACACTGCCGCCTCTAGCTTTTCTTTGTTACTACTAATTATTAATCTTTCATTTTTGCGCTTTAAGAATACCATTGCAAATAAGGCAAATAATAAAAATGAAGTCTCATATGCAATTAGTGCAGAATCCTCGCTGATTAACTCAAATTTATCTAAATAAATGCTATCCAAGAAAGTGCCTAAGCCATCAAATACGCAATATAGTATTGGCAAAATGATTGCTAAAATTTTTACCCTTTTATTTTTTAAAGATATGTCAAATTTTCTTTCTTCCTTATCTTCTTTTCTTTCAAGCATACAAATATAAAAAATTGAACAGAAAATTAAGACAAACGCCACATATGCTGGCCAAGGAAGCGTTTCCTTAAAGAATAATAACAATAAAATCGAGGTGATTACTCCGCTAGTGTTTTGAACAGGACTCGCAATTGAAAGCTCAATATATTTAAGTCCTTTGTAGCCTATTATCATAGATAGTATATAACATAAAGAAACTGGCAAGTAATATATGATTTCCGTTACGTTGAAGCTAACTTGATTAACAATCATATATACTAAAGCATGAATTCCCATCACTACTCCGACGAAAATTCCAGTTTTAATATCATTATATTTTTCTTCTTGAATATTACCTTTTTTGTAAAACAAGTCCGCTATTCCCCACATAACAAATGTTAGTAGACTATATATCATTGTCATTTAAGATTGCACCTCTTCCATAATATTTTAACATAATTTTTATTATTTATAAATAATCATTTTATACTTTTGCTAATACGAAAAGGGCCCTTGGAAATTCCCAAGGGCTCCTCATAAGTTTTAGTTCACCACAGGCTGAATAAGGTCCGTGCTTATCCACGCCGAGTATAGACTCCCGTCGCTGGCAGAGTACAAGATGTTCGAGTACGGATCTCCCCACGCGAGCACCTGAACGACTGTATCACGGTTGAGCTTGCCGAGTGAGCGAATGCCGATTTGACCGTAATCCCAAACCTCAGTGGTTTCAGCAATTACCACGCCATAGCTTGCACTACCCCAGTCTGTGTACTGACCAACGTCAGACTTACGAATAAATCCAACGCCAGCGGTTCCACTGTGAAGCTGAACACAGTAAAACTCGTAGTTCTCATTAATCACAAGCACAGGAGTCCCAGAGCTAAGGTGAGCCGGCTCAAGTGTAAGCGAGCTATACCAAGGATCTGAGCACACTTCGGTGTATTTGGTAAGAACGATCCACCTGGGATTATTCTGTACCAAATCTTTCAGAATGTAGCCTACACCTGTGCGATTCAGGCGAGTACCAGAAAGGTCAATCTGATAGAATTCACCCTGCTCAGCCAGAATGTGAACAACATCACCATTTCTGAGCTGACCAAGGCTACGTGCATTCCGTGAAGGAGTTTCACGCACAGTAAGTCTAGTGCAGATTACCATTCCCCGGTAGGTATAGTTACCATTGAAAAAGCTACTATAGTTGTAGCCGTCCGCTTCAGCAAAAGCTGAACACATGCCGAGTGCGAGTACCAGTACGAGAATCAACGCAAAAACCTTTTTCATGTTCTCTCCTCCTATAGCATAGTCCAAGTAGTAAACAAGAGCATAAAAATATGTTAACGCCTCAAAATGGCGGGCGTTCCAACCAGAAAAAAATCGCAGTTAGAGCCACAATGTTCCTTATGCAGAAAGAATTATACCATGTCAGTATACATAATTCAACAGGAATATGCACTATTTGATATTTTTGTATGCTTTTTGACACTCTTTAATTATCTTAAGTGCTTCTGCTTTTCCATGATAGTCTTCGACTTTTACTTTCATTCCCTCTAATTTTTTGTAGTTTTCAAAGAAATTCTTAATTTCTTTTAA
>JAEEYG010000133.1 GCA_016291695.1 Clostridia bacterium
TGGTCTTAATAAGGCATTTAACGAGTATAACGTGATTGCTAAGGCAAGAGGAATCACATATAATTTCTTCCTTCCAGAACTTGGAATGGATGAATGGAACAACACAATTGATGATATTTCAGTTTTAGCGTTTGTTCAGGGGCTACCTCTAGGATATGAACAATACTATAATAACTATTCATTAGGTGGTGCCAGAATTGTTAGGGCTCATAATTATTATGCTGAAACTTGTAAAGATGAAGTTAATGGGACTGCAGGAGAACATAGGGTTTATCATAGCTGGCTTTGTAAGTGCATACCAAGAAATAAGGATGGTACAATTGCATATGTAGATGATGGAAAAGAAAGAGCTACTTCTCAACCAGACTATCCTTCTAGCAGAAGCTCAGCAGGTATTGAAATGGAGTTTGTTACGCCTGAGGATGCTAAGGCTGCAAACTATCATGCTTGTTCTTTATGTATTTAAATTGAAATTATTCGTAGCGGCGAGCATTGCTCGCCACTTTTATTGCTTAATTCCGTAGCGGCGCTACTTACGTGCGCCATATGGACTACTTTAGTTGTCCGCTACAAATAAACCAAAATTTGATACTACTTGTTTGCTCTTCTGTTGACTATTCCATAAGTGAGGTAGTATAATTCTAGTTAATAATCTTTGTATACATAGAAAGAAGTGAGTTTAATTATGTTAGACATTAAGTTTTTAAGAGAAAATCCAGATGTTGTTAAGGAAAACATCAAAAAGAAGTTTCAAGATCAAAAATTGCCTCTTGTTGATGAAGTTATTGAACTAGACAAGACGCTTAGAGATTATAGAGTTAAGGGTGACTCCCTTAGAGCAGAGAAAAATGCTACAAGTACTGAGATTGGCTCACTTATGAGAGAAAAGAAGATAGAAGAAGCCAATGCTAAAAAGGAAAGAGTAAATGAAATAAATAAAGAACTAGAAGACGTAGAGGTTAAAGAAACAGAGCTTGCTGAGGAAATCAAAAAGAAAATGATGATTATTCCAAATATAATAGATAGCTCTGTTCCAATAGGAAAAGATGATACCGAAAACGTTGAAAACGAGCGTTTTGGTGAGCCAGTAGTTCCTCCTTTTGAGGTTCCATACCATGCAGATATCATGGATAGATTAAATGGTATAGATAAAGAATCTGCTGGACGTACATCAGGTAATGGCTTCTATTATTTAATGGGAGATGTTGCTAGAATCCATTCAGCAATGATTTCTTATGCTAGAGACTTCATGATTGGCAAGGGCTTCATGTATTGTATTCCTCCTTTTATGATTAGAGGAGATGTTGTTGACGGGGTTATGAGCTTTGCTGAGATGGAAGCTATGATGTATAAAATCGAAAATGAAGATTTATACTTAATAGGTACTTCTGAACACTCTATGATAGGTAAGTTTAAAGGTCAAATTCTTAAAGAAGAAGAACTTCCACTTACATTAACTTCATATTCACCATGCTTTAGAAAAGAAGTTGGTAGCCATGGAATCGAAGAAAGAGGCGTCTATAGAGTTCACCAGTTTGAAAAACAAGAGATGGTAGTATTATGTAAGCCAGAAGATTCAATGGATTGGTACAACAAAATGTGGAGCTTTACAGTAGAATTCTTTAGAAGCCTAGATATTCCAGTAAGAACACTAGAGTGTTGCAGCGGCGATTTGGCTGACTTAAAGGTAAAATCATGTGATGTTGAGGCTTGGAGCCCAAGACAGCAAAAATACTTTGAGGTTGGTAGCTGCTCAACTTTGGGAGATGCTCAGGCTAGACGTCTTGGAATTAGGGCAAAAGGCAAGGATGGCAACTATTTAGTTCATACCTTAAATAATACAGTTTTAGCTACTCCTCGTGGCTTAATAGCATTTTTAGAGAATAACGTAAATGAAGACGGAAGCGTCAATATCCCTGTGGCTCTAAGGCCTTACATGGGTGGACAAGAGAAGGTTTTTCCTAAAAAATAATGCTTGCCAAATCAGATTTGACATGCTACAATAGTTAAAGACGATTTTAGAAGGATTTAAGGGAGGTGCTTTTAATTATGGCAAGATGCGAAATTTGTGGTAAAGCTAAGGTATTTTCAATCCAAGTTAGCCACTCACATAGAAGATCAAATAGAGATTACAAACCAAATCTTAGAACAGTTAAAGCAAACGTTGATGGTTCTCCAAAGAAGATTACAGTTTGCTCAAGATGTTTAAGATCAGGACTAGTTGAAAGAGTTTAATTAAAAAAAGTGGGGTTTCTAAAAACCTCACTTTTTTTCGTAGCAATTTGGATTAGATACTTCACGCTCGAATTAACTAGGCTCTTTTCAATGATTTAACATTTAGGAGAAAAATAATGAATAAACCAACAAAAATAATTGATGAACTAATTAAATTATATGGTCATGAAGAGCGTTTTTTAAATTTTTCAACGCCGTTTGAACTTACTATTGCAGTAATGCTCGCAGCACAATGCACTGATGCAAGGGTGAATCAAGTCACAGAAGTGATGTTTAAAAAGGCTAATACTCCGGAAGCCTTTGCTAAGATGGATGTTGAAGAAATAGAGAAGATGGTAGGCTCTATCAGCTACTATCATACAAAAGCAAGGCATATAAAAGAATGCTCTGAGATGATAGTAAATGAGTACAATGGAGTTGTTCCTAATACAATGGAGGGCCTTATGACACTACCTGGAATAGGTAGAAAGTCCGCAAATGTAATAATGCTAGAGGCTTTTAATGATTGCAAGGGGATAGCTGTAGACACGCACGTTTTTAGAATTTCTAGAAGGCTAGGTCTTTCAGACAAAAACGAACCAAAAAAGGTAGAGCAGGACCTTTTAAAAATATACCCAAAGAAATATTGGGAGGTAGTAAACCACATTTTAATCACTCATGGGCGCAATGTATGTAAGGCTCAAAATCCTAAATGCGCTGAGTGTGTAGTAAAGCAATCATGTGACTATTATAAAGCAAATGAGGTATTGCAATAATTTTTATATAAATGATATACTAGGTCTGTCCTTAAAACTCTTTTTGTTCCTTTCCTACAATAAGGAGATGATGAAAATGCTTACTAGAGATACAAACGGGGAGATTAACTATAGAACTTTTACGAGTGAAATTACTATGATGGCACTCGATAGCAAGGAAGGCGAGCGGAAAATTGGCATTCTTCTTTGCGAAGGTGACGAAAACAGCATAGACATGGCTATCTATTCGGCGCTTTTTCCTTGCCTGCTTGTGATTCCAGTTGGAGGTTGCACTACTGTTGTAAGATTTGTACCTCGCTTAAGGAATAGTCTTTCACTACTTGGTATGTACGTTTTTGGTATCATAGACAGGGATGCACTTTCCAAAAAAGAAATAAGGAGACTATTTGAAACACATGGAGTAAATACAACAAAGCTTCCATTTATCGAGAACATTATCTGTTCACCTGAAGCTCTTAAGGTTGTCTGTGAGTATAGGAAGTTAAACTATTCTGAAGTTCTTGCAAAAGTTGAAGGGGAGCTTCTTAAAACTCTATGGCAGAAGCTTAAAGAGGCGCTTCCAATTAACATTGGAGTAGAGAAAAATGAACGGATTTTGGAGCTAAACATCGGAGTTGCAACCCGGAAAAAGCAGATTGTTAAGATAGTCGACAAAGACAGTATACTGTATTCCTACAGGGATAAGGTGATTATTTCTATTGTGAGTTCGGCTGTTGGACTTAGGGGAAGGAAAGCATATTATGATGAAATATTTCTGATGCTTGAAGACCCTGTTTTTAGGCCAAAACTAATCAAAGTTTTTTCAACTTTTGTTCCTAAACTTGAAGCATACGATATAGAAAACGAATAAAAAAGCGACCCACCATAATATCTATGGTGGGCCACTTTTTTTATCTTTCAACGAATTGGATGCCGTCGAATACGTATTCATACGGCATACCTTCTTCACCGACGAGTTCTACGAGAAGGATTTCCTGTCGGGGTACTCGAAAAGTAAACACCTTGCTTGACTGAATTTTGATTTCTTGAAAATCTTTGCCAAGGACTTGAATCGATTTGACGCCAACAGGCAGTTTGTTTAGGAGCACACGATTATGCCCCTTTATGAGGAATAGGCCAGATGGATGGAGCTTTATTGTATCGTCGTACCCATACAGGTACTCCGCCCCTGATAAGATCTTTCTACGTCGTCCGTCACGCACTTTTCTCGACTCCTTTCAAATTATTTTTTGGAGAGCTGGAGCTATGGTTTACCGTAATGATTTTACCACGAATTATGTAAATTTGTCAACAATTACTTAAGGCAAATATAGTATAAACAAGTTGTCTTATAAATATGACTATGATATGATTTTAGCGTGTTTAAGAGAAAGGAAGATATTAA
>JAEEYG010000134.1 GCA_016291695.1 Clostridia bacterium
GCTCTTCTTCATATTCAACTTCTGCATCAGAAATTGAAGTATTACAGAATGGACACCAGTTAACCATTCTTTCGCCTTTATAGATTAATCCTTTATCATAATATGCTTTGAATACTTTTTTAACGGCTCTTGTTAAGTTTTTATCCATCGTAAAAGATGTTCTATCCCAGTCACAAGAAACACCCATTTTACGAAGCTGCTCTAAAATCGTTCCACCATATTTTTCTTTCCAAGCCCAAGCTCTTTCTAAAAAGCCTTCTCTTCCAATGTCTGCCTTAGATATTCCCTCTTCTTTCATTTTTGCAACTATCTTTGCTTCTGTTGCAATTGAAGCATGGTCGATACCTGGAATCCAAAGAGTTTCAAATCCTTGCATTCTTTTATATCTCACAATAATATCTTGCAAAGTATTGTCCATGCCATGTCCCATATGAAGAACACCAGTAATGTTTGGTGGTGGCATAACAATAGAAAAGCCTGGCTTTTTACTATTTTCGTCAGCTTTAAAATATTTCTTTTCTAGCCAATTATTATAAATTCTTTCTTCAAATTCTTTTGGCTCATAATTTTTTTCTAATAGTTTCATTTTCTTATCTCCTTTTTGTGTCAAATACTAAATGTGTTTTAGCAGACGAGTACGACCTCTCTGTCAATTAACTTTTTATACATATGTTTCTCCTCTTTTCTCTTTTCGTCAAAACGGGGACACCCTTTTTAACTCTTCCATAATTCGAATCAAATTAGGTATATTGCAAGGAACAAAGTATGAATAAACCGGAAACGTATTGGTATACGTTGAGGATCTATTTATGCATTGTGACGAAGCAAGATGCCTAATTTCATTCGAATTGCCAAAAAAAGGAGCAATCCATAATCCATAAAGGACGAATTGCTCCGTGTTACCACCTTAATTTATTAATTATCTAAAGAATAATTAACCTCAAAGCACTTAACGCGTGCGAATCGACCAATCCTACTAAAATTCAGATTAGCGGCTCATAAGCTACGTTCAAGAAATTGTACCTAAAGGGCTTTCAGCCGGTGACCCTCATTCTCTACTAGGCCTTGAAGTCTTTACTCCTCTTACTCATTGCCTTTATCTATGCGATATATTTTATTACTAAACATAAGTAATGTCAATAAAATGCAAATAAAAAAGAACCGCCAGATGTAATCATCTGACGGCCCAAAAGACATTACGCTAGAACTTCGACATCACACGTCCGCTCACGTACATAATGCCCAAACTCTGCGTAGTAGATCAGAGTATAACCCGCGGGAGCTGGCTGAACATATAGTGCTGATGTTTCAGGAGTCAAGCGAAGAACGCCATCCTTTGTTCGGACCAACTTTACATAGCCTGGCAGCCGGGTTACCCCGCATACATTAACCTGCTTTTCAGGTCTCCACTGTTTTATTTCGCCAAGCTTTGGGCAAAAGTCACTTTTTAGTCCAGAAAGGTATACCTCAATCTCCCCAAAAGAGTTTGTGACCATTCTTGTCCCAGGAAGATTGCGGATTTCCACTTGAGTCTCCGGATTCTGAGGCACGATTTCAACGGGCTTAGGTAGAACAGTCTGCATGTTTCTCCTCCTCATTGATTGTCCCAGCAAGTTTGTATAGAAAAGTCTCTATACATCTCATGAACCCAAAAAAGGGCTTCACTATGGGTTGAGAGTTCCCAAAGTTAGTACATACGTACCGAAATATAATATCACTATTTATGTAAACTGTCAACTCAAATTTTGCCATAAGAAAAAAGAAGCAGTTCACCTGCTTCTTTTGAAAATCGTCTATTTTTTTACCGAAAAACCAAATTTTCCAATATTTTCTCCCAACGAGTAATATTGTCCATGTGAATAACAAATAGGATTACACTTTTCAAAAGCAAATCTTCCATTTTCGTCCATGTATTCTTCATCTGCATTAACGCCAAGCACCTTTGCAATAAACATGTGGTGTGAGCCAAGTTCTTTGATTTCTACAACCTTGCACTCTATATTTATAGGGCTTTCTTTTATTATAGGGCAACTAACAAACTGTGCTTTTTCTTTTGTTAGTTTAGCTTCTTTAAATTTATCAACATCTCTGCCGGATTTAACACCGCACCAATCAGTTGCGAATGCCAAATCAACAGTAGTAAGATTTATTACAAATTCTCCTGATTCTTTAATTAAATCATAAGAATATCTTTCTGGTCTAATCGATATATAAGTCATAGCAGGATCAGTGCATATTGTGCCGGTCCATGCAACGGTTATAATATTTGATTTTTCCATTGTCCCGCAACTAATCATTACTGCTGGCAATGGATAAACCATAGTACCTGGCTTCCAACTAATTTTACCCATAGTAATTCCTTTCAATCTTGTTACTTCTTATTTAATGCTTAATCCTTCTTTAAATGCCTTTCCTACAATATCTCCAATTACTCTATATGAATTAGATGTCATGTCATAGGTGACAAAATTAATCTTTCTAGAATCAACTTTGCCATTCTCATCTATATATTTTTCATCGCAATTTACATTCACTACTTTTCCAATTAAAGTGCCTTCTTCAAAAGACTTAACTTTACATTCAAGTGTCAAAGGATATTCCTCAATAATTGGAGCATCAACAAACTTAGATTTAGTAACATGAACACCAGATTTTGAAATCTTGTCTTCTTCATTACCTGACACAATTCCAAAATAATCAGAAATTGTAACAGTCTCTTTTGTAGCAAATGAAACCGTA
>JAEEYG010000019.1 GCA_016291695.1 Clostridia bacterium
AACTACTAGCAAGCATCTTGCTAGCTCGCCGGCTCATCTGCAGGTTCAGTATCGCCTTCTGCATCGCCAGCTGAAGACACAGAACCAGGATCGACAAATGTCTCTATAACACCCGAAATCTTTGCTTGTTCTCCTATACCATTTCTTAGAGCAGCATCTATAAATGGCTCAAACGAGTAATAAACATTTGCAGTAACTAAATCACCTGTGTAACTGCTCCTACTGCCGGCTTCTTCGTTTGGATAAATAGTTGCTGGATCGTGTGGAATAAGATCTAAGAAATCTCCACTTCTTTCCTTTTCCAAATTTCTGTAGTCTTCTAAAAGTGGATATTCTGGAACGTAATTAGCAACTTTTACTATGTTATTTCCATCGGAAGATTCATATTGTGCAGTTTTTATTGGCGGATTTGTTGAGTTCGGTTCTTCTCCAGTTGAAGTTCCATAGTTGTCCATTCGCTCTTTTACGACATTGTCTATAATCTGTCCATAAGGGAAAACTATCCTCGTTGTAGTCCAATACTCGCTACCTAAGAAATTCTGAGAATTTGACGTATTCGAATCTAGTTTTTGACTTAATGCTAACTCATTATAGTAGAATGGAGAGAAGAAAGGATATAAATATCTTACTGGAGACATTGCTCTTCCAGAAATATTGTATGTAGTATGAAGATGATATCCCAAGCTCTTTCCTGTTGTTCCTTCATAACCCAATACAGTACCTTCTCCAACATATTGATCTTTTTGCACTAGAGGATACCTCTTCATGTGACAATATGATGTAGTAACACGAGGATTATCTGAATGCCTAATTAGCACTCTAAATCCAGAAGAAGCATCTCCAGTAACTTCTTCAACAATTCCCGGTGCTGCTGCTCTAACCTCCGTCCATTCCATTTCTTTTTCGAGTCTGTCTTTCATTTCTCTCATGCCCCTATCTGCACTTTCGTTCGCCAAAACTGTTCTGTATAGTTCATAGCCATAAGCAGCCGAAGCAGCTCCAGGAAATGTATATGTATTTCCGCCAAGTTCCATAGTTACCGGTGAGTTCTTAAAGTATAGTCCATCAGCTCCTGCACTTAATACATAGTTATCTCCGCTAACATCTTCCTCTGGCTCGGCACCTTCTTCAATGTTACCTAAATATGATCTAAGAGTTACATTATCTCCGTCCATTTCTGCATAAATCTTTGCACTACCGATTTTATTTGAATACTTGGTATAGGCATAGCCATAATAATCGTTAAAGACTACCTTATCTTTTCCATAAGGATCTGGAGCTCCATATATAGCATTAAAAATCTTAGTTGCTGTTGTTCTACCATACAAGTCTGCTGCTTTATGAACCCCAGAGTATCCTCCCCAGCCCGTAACCTTCTTATTCTCTTTTTCATTAACATTGGATGCAATGGCATATAGTAATCTTGACAATTGATCGCCATATGGCCACATTGCATAAACTGCTTGAGTGTCGCCTCTTCTTGTTTCATCATATTTGTCATATTCTACTACTTGCCAAGTGAAAGTTGTCGCTCTACTTCTAAGTTTACTCTCTGATTCATCAGTTGGTGCGTCCTCTGTAGTTGAAATAATTCTATCAAGCCAGAAAATCTTTTCTGAAGTTAAAGGATTAAATTTAGTGATTTCTTCTGGCAAATACATATAAGTATAAGAGTCATGATTTACGTAAGGGGTATTAGTTGATGGATCTTTAGTAGGTTGAAAGCCACCTATATAGTCTCCACTTAGAAGACCCCTTGAATACTGAATTAAATAATTCAAGTCTCTAATAAAATGATCTGCTGACCCAGCTCCAGATGTGCCATCTCCACCTTCAGCAATTGTTTCCCATTCTGACATTATTAAATCAATGTCCGCTTCTCTACCTGAATCTGAATCATTCTTTCCACCAAATATAGGAGCAAGCCACTTACATCTCCAATATACTGTCTTGTAGTCAGATCTAATATCTTTTATTCCAACAGCAGAATTGTTATTTGGTATTAAGAATCCAATCTTATCCCTATCTTCAAATAGGAATTCCCCATTAACAACTAGCTCATTATTAAACTCCATATGGGCTGCCCAGTAGTCAGCTTCTTTAACAAAGTATCCATGCGGAAGTGTCTTATCCACAACTCTTTGGCTTATCATAGACACTGCAACTCTAACTGGCATGAAAACACCATAATTAATTTTGATATTATGTATAATATGTAAATTAGTAATTCCATTTGCCTCAATACTGTGCTCTGATGAGCCAGCAATTATTGATCCATCTTCCGTTACAGTTGACTCTGTGGTATATGTATATGGGGGAATACTATCTCTAACCATTTCCAGTTGCATAAAGCCATTATCGTTCATACATATACTATTTATCGTTTCTAATTCTACAGTATTGTTTGTATGGAAAGGAGCGCGTGGATTTACTCCTAGTGTTCTCATATTAAGCTCTATGTAATTTTGTGGTGCTACAGCCTCACCATACGAAGCTCCTGTGGACGTTGTGTGGTCCCCATTTTGCCAAAAGCCTCCATCTGCTTCACATACTACAGCATTAGGCGATTTATCCAAACAAGTTGTAACTCCTGCCTTTATAGCTTCTGGATCCGTAGGTGCCCTAGTATAATCATGCGCAGTATGGTCAGAGCTGTCTATATCGTGCCTACGAATAGCCACACCAGCATTATCATATTCAGCATAATATTTTTTATTATCATCATTATCAACAATGGTTCTACCAGTAATTGAAGATGCTATTTCATTTTTAATATCTGAAGCTTTATATGCGTTGCCGTTTCCATCATCATATCCATGACTATGTAAGATGTTATTTATCTGTTCCTGACTAAAATTTTCCAAAGTTATCTCATCACCATGAACAATGCTCCCATCATCTTTAACATACACAGGGGTGAACTTTACAGTTATTGAACTAATATCTGCTTCCAAAACTTCATGTGCATCTGTAACAAACCAATTTTCGTTACTTAGTTTAGACTCAGCTGTGCCAGAAAATCTCCACTCACGGAATGTGGTTGATTTTAATGTTTCTGTTTCAAATTTAACAAATGTGTTATTGTTAGTTATTTGACTAACATCAGTATACTTCTGTTCACTAATAACATATCCAACATACTTAGGAACTTTCTCTATGTATTTTTTATTGTTGTATTGTCCTCCCCATCTATGACCCAAGTCAGTAACTCTTCTAAATAACACTGCCGTTCTTTTGGTGCCTGTTGAAGGATCAAATTTAACTGCTATCTTAAAAACAAGTTGACCATTATTATCTGTTACAGGGTCAAGCGCTCTGTAACCACCTTCAAATCCCGTTGTATAAACTCCATCCTCTGTTTCTAAGCCATCATAGAATTCACGAAGTTCACCACTACAAGAACCTATTTTATACTGATAAGCTTGATCTATAGTATCCCCTCCATACCAAGCTCTTTCTCTAGTACCTGTATAAACATGGTATTTCTCACCACTATTGAGCAAATAATCTCTTACATAGTACGCCTGTGCAAGTCTAAGGTCTTCTAGTATGTCATAGTAATAGTAATCTTTCAAAGTTGCCGTCCTATTTTTAAAGTTATTGTCAAACTCTTCAGGATTTTCGGATAGTCTTGTAGTATTATGCTGAGATAGATACATGCCATACTTAGTTGGATGTTCAGAAAGACCATCTATAGCATCTAAACTATTAAGTGGCATACTAAATAACTCTGCAACTTTAACATCACCAGAATATCTTTCATTATCATCATCATCAAATCGATGATAGACTCTGTCCACTCCATTTTCCATAAATCCAAGTGGATAAGCTTCATCAGGATCAAATGGTTTCTCACCAGAAAAAGTTATTGTCGAAACATATTTCAAAAGGTATCTTTTACCATTTTCATTTATTTCTCCATTTAAACAAGCACTAGAGTAAAATTTGTAAATATTGTTTATAACATCATCACTTGCATTGTAACCTAATGTTCCAGTCTTAGAGTCGCTATCTGTAAGGTGTCTCCAAGCAGCAAATAGCGCTGCATTTGGCAAGTATCTCTCTAAAAGAGATCTAAGTGGAATCCTAAATTGAACTGATTGGCTGTCCGTAGTATAATACATAGCCCCTTCAGAATGTTTAATCATCAAATCATCATTTGTTAATTGGCCTCCTGCACTATAGCCTGCATCTGTATCCTTAAATGCTGCTTTATTAGAAACATTTAACTCGGAATTATACTTAGATGGTTCTACATTTTCATTAATCCATGCTGCAGACGCCGCACGATCAACACTACCAGGTACTATTCCACTATTAAATCTAACCTGCTGGCTGCCCATATTGGCATAAATGTTTTTTGTCGTGGCTAATACTGATTTTCCACCTGTTTTATATTCAGAAGAAAAATCTCCTTTAACCTCAAAAAAGTAACACAAGTCATCATCTGTTCTGTCTAGAATTAAATAAGGAACTAAGGAAGTAGTATTCGTATGCTCATTTCGAACACGTAAATACCATAAATCTCCTGAAGTAGCTTCAGTAGTAGGTCCTTCTTCGGCGGTTGCTGCCGTTTCTTCCTCTTCGCTTGCATCTCCTGGTTCAGTAGCAGACTCCTCAACACCTTCGTTATCATCTACAGAACCGCCTACAGTTCCCCCACAAAAACTAGCAGCAACTAACTCACCCCATCGAGGCTTCACAACTTCTCTGCAATGCACAGTATCCTGATCATCTTTTTTTATCTTATACGTTCCTGTCTCTTCCATATATCTAGCGCAATCCATAAGAGTGGCATATTCAAAGTTATAATAATCTTTCAAATCTCTTGCACTCATAAGTTCTTCATATCCACTATTTGACAAACTGTTTAAAAAGGCCGCATCTGAAGTTGCTGTACCAACAATATTTTCCTTACCAAATCCTAACAATGGGCCAAGTGAATACGCAATTCCTTGAACAAGTATAAATAGCAATATAAGAACTAAAATAGCCAAAATTGTATATAGTATAATTCTTCCTACTCTTCCCTTTTTTATTAATTGAAATATTTTTTTAAATAAGCCTATAATAATATGCATTACATTCTTAATTAATTTCATAATTAGTCACTCCATATAGATACATTTTTCTTATGTTATCATTCTTAAAAATTTTATCATACCGATATTAGTGTTTCAAGCAATACATTATTAATTAATGCAAATGAAACTCAAAGATTTTTGTCCTTTATAGACATAAAAAAAGCAACTATGCTTTAATTGCATAATTGCTTAAAAAATTCATATTTTATTCAGTAACGATAGAAACTTGTTTTTTATCTTTACCTAATCTTTCAAACTTAACAACACCATCTTTTAATGCATAAAGTGTGTCGTCACTGCCGATGCCAACGTTCTTTCCTGGATGTACTTTTGTACCTCTTTGTCTGTAAAGAATGTTACCAGCTAGTACGAATTGGCCATCAGCTCTTTTAGCACCTAATCTTTTACTTTCGGAATCACGACCATTTTTCGTGCTTCCCATACCTTTTTTATGTGCCATTTATAATTCACTCCCTTCAATATACAAGTTAAAATTCGAGCGCATATTGTGCGCCGTATGGCAATCATAAATTGCCGTCATGAAGACTATTCTTCATCTTCTTTTTTGCTTGAAGCTTTAGAAGATATCTTCTCAATCTTAACTTGTGTATATGGTTGTCTGTGTCCTTGCTTCTTTCTCTCGTTTTTCTTAGCCTTATACTTGAAAACTACAATCTTCTTAGCTTTGCCTTGCGCCACAACTGTAGCTTCAACTTTAGCACCTTTAACAGTTGGAGTTCCAACTTTAACTTTTCCGTTGTCAGAAACTAGTAGTACTTGGTCGAAAGTAACTTTTTCTCCCTCTTTTGCTTCTAATTTTTCAACGAATACTAAATCTCCTTCAGCTACTTTGTATTGTCTACCGCATGCGTCGATAACTGCGTACATAAGTAGCACCTCCTTTACATATAAAACTCGCTAATCTCTTATTTAGGTAGTTAAATCGAATTAAGTATAAATCGTCCGTCGCATCTCGTCGGCTTGGAAATGATTTCTTTTCTCCTCGCGGCTCGAAAAGAAATATTTCAAGCCTGCGTGCGACTAGTAAGATACTAAACAATTATATTACAATCCGTTTTAACGTTTAATTTGACCACAATTAGGCGGATTACACTAGGAGATATGATAACACGAAAAAATTGGGTTGTCAAATGAAAATACCTAATTTTGATAAAAAAAACAGGCAAAAATGCCTGTTTTTTGGTTCATTCTCCTTTTGCCGTTCCAATAGCCCGAAGAAGGCTATATTTGTCCTCTAAAGTATCATAATTTATCGCCCAGATGATAAGGCCACCGCAGCAAAACCTTGCCATATAAGTCTTTTCGCGTACAGTGTAGATGCTATTTAGTGAGTCTCCGCCAATAAAATCCTTAAATGCATTGCGATAATCCTCAAGTACTAGGTCACAATACCTCCTCTGTGAAGGTTTAGAATAAAACGGAATTCCTATCATTATTCTTTCTTTGCCAATTCCACGAGTACTGTTCCAATAGGCAATACACTTTTGAGCAAGCTCCCTTGAGGAATGATTTGGCTCTTCATGGCAGTCATAAGTCATAACATTTAGCCAATCGAGTCTAGAAACAACATCATCAGTAATAGCGCAAATCCTATCAAATTTTCTCTCACCATACACTGAATGATAAATCGCCATCGTAAGGGCCTTTCCTTTGGAATCGGTATATTCTTTTAAAGTATCTACCAAATAAAAAAGTGCCTTTGCATATGAAAGCTTAGGATACTCCCAGTCAATGTCTATTCCATCAAATGAATACTTCTCGACTATTCTAATCACGTTTTCAATAAAAGAATCTACTCGTTTTTGATCATTACAAATAGCTTCGAAAACATTATTCAGTATAATATCTTCATCACACCAACCGCCGACAGACACAAATACTTTTATCCCATGGCTTTTAGCAATACTCACGACTCTTCTAACATCTTCTTCATTTCGAAAGTATACC
>JAEEYG010000135.1 GCA_016291695.1 Clostridia bacterium
GTGTAGTTACGAATGCGGAAGTTCTTAAGTTCATGGGATTGAAAAGAACAACGTATTACAATATAATAAAGAGGATGAAAGACTTGAGGTTTTCGTAAGCGGTTGCAATAATGGGACTTTTAATGGACGTCCCCGAGTCCGGAAAGGAAGCGAACAATGTTAGAACAATACATTGAAAAGTTAAGACCAATAGTAATTGATTTATTTAAAGATGATTCTAGTGGACATGATATAGGCCATCTAGAAAGAACAATGAGACTAGCATTACATATTCAAGAAAAAGAAGGCGGGGATAGGCTAGTAATTGGCATATCAGCTTTTTTACATGACGTACATAGAATTTTGCAGAACAGCGTTGGACATTTTGTATCTCCTAAAGAGTCATTGAGTACAGTTAGGGAAATATTATCGAATACTGATTTGGATGAAGAGACAATTAAAAAGATTTGTTACTGCATTGAATATCACGAGCATTATAATTGGAATGGAAACAATGTTGATGATATAAACGCTTTGATTTTGCAAGATGCAGACAACTTAGAAGCAATTGGGGCAATAGGAATTGGAAGAACATTTTCTTATGGTGGTTCTCACAATCTTCCAATGTATGATGAAAGTGTAGCATTAAACGAAAATAATGATTATTCTGAATTTAAGGAAAGTGATAAATCTACGATTCACCATTTTTATCACAAGCTTTTTAAATTAAAGGATAACATGAACACAACAACAGCAAAAGCTATGGCGGAAGAAAGAACAAGTTTTATGATAAAATTTGTTGATGAGTTTTTTGCTGAATGGAAGGGCGAAAAGTAAATTGATTAATAAGTTGTGTAATTTAGGACTTGGAATGGACATTTTTCAGTCTACGTAAGCGGTTGCAATAATGGGACTTTTAATGGACGTCCCCGAGTCCCCGGGTCCAAAAACGTTGTTGACATATTATGTAAATTGTGATACACTATTTATCGTAAGAGTGTGCATACCTTTTTGAAAAGGAAGCTGCACAGCCAAGAGATTGGTACACTTTATTTGAGAATTAACTCATAAAGGAGTCTTAGAGAGATTTCTTTGTGAGTTTTTTTATATGTATCTTTTTGACCTTAAGGCTGAGCATAACAATAATTTGACTTCGAATAGAAAGGAGAATGAGCATGAGCATGTCTAACACTATGACTGAAGAGAAGAAGTTCTACAAGAAGAATCTTCGCAAAATCATCTTTGAAACGATACTTACGAGTATCGGGGCCGGCTTTTGCGTCCCGATCATAACAATCTTCTGGAATTCTGTCGGGATGAACCAGGTGCATATCGGAATCACGCAGATGGCGTTTACGCTCGTGATTTTTGCGCTTGATGTACCTATGGGATACATTGCCGATAGGTTTGACAGGAAACTTCTCAACCTCCTAGGTGACTTTGGTGCAGGGCTTTCGTTTATCTACTATGCCTTCGCACAAAACATGGTAATGTGTATTGTGTCGGAGTGCCTACTTGGAGTGTTCTTAGCAATGACTAATGGGGTGGACCAAAGCTTCATTAAGTTTAATTGCGATAAGATTGATGAGAGTGGACAGCTATTTAAGAGGTTGAACATTAAGGTTCACACCGCAAGATATGCTGCTCTGCTACTGGTTACGATCCTTGGTGGATTCATTGCCAAGATTGACATGCGCTTGTGCATTGCGGCCTCTTTCTTGCCCTACTTTATTGGAGGAATTATTGCATGCACTATTAAAGATGAAAACGCAAAACTTCAGAGTGAGCATAAAAACTTCTTTAAGAGCATGTACAAATCCTTCAAAAAGATTATGGCAAAGAAAGATACTCGTGCGTACCTCTACAGTTATGTTTTAGGTAACGAATTGACTCACGCCCAGATTTGGGTCTTCACACCACTTCTTGTTTTGTGTGGAGTGCCCGTTGAGATTGTGAGCGTTGGTTGGGCAGTAAACTATGTGACTCAAGTTATTGGAGGAAAGATTTCTGAGAAGATGATTAACTTCAAAACTTCAAAGAAATTCATTATTCCGGTAGTTATTGAGTTTACATGGATGCTCATCGTGATTATCAACACAAACATCGTAACGGTATGGCTGTTTGCTCTTAATGGATTTGTGCATGGACTTATTTCAGGAAATCTTATGACAAGCCTGCAAGAGTCTGTGAGCAATGAAGTGCAAACGAGTATCGTATCCGTTGCATCGACAGGAGCAAGGCTTCTTTATATTCCTTTGGTGTTTGTTATCAACGCCTTGGGAAATATCGAACTTCAATATGCTCTTGTTGGAACGTGCGTGATCTTCTTGCCGCTTTGTGCTTCTGTGTACATGAAGCTTAGAAAAATTGAAAAATCACCTGAATAGGAGAAGGGACAAACTGCTAGGGACAGCCAATATTGCTAGTTTTAGCGATATTGACTGCCCCTTTTTGTTCCGTCGGAGTTGCTAGATTATGTAAAGTGTGGTATAATATATATTGTGCAGCGCGATAATTTCATAAGAATTGTTAGGAGATGATTTTATGAAGTGTAAAGTTTTGTATGATAGGAAAGTAGTGCAAGAAGAGCAACCATTCGGTCCAGGAGCATCTGAAAGTAGGACAAGAATCGTTAAAGATTTGTCTGATGGAAGGATATATTACGTAAGCGTAGATTGGCAAGATGACATAGGACTTGAAGAATACATTTTTCCAATGGGCAAAAAGGCTGTGAATAGTATGCGTAATGAATTGGATGAAAATGGTGAAGAAATGGAACTTGATTTGACACAATTTTCAGAGGAGAGTATTGTTCCAGAGTATACCATGTTTGGTGATCCACCAACACCTGAAGGTGAGGAAGAATATGAGATACTACACAATAAATATGTACAAGAAGTATCAAAAGCAATGGATGATAAAAGAAAAAAGGACGATGTAGAGCACTAAAGAAGTTAGTGTTCAAGAAAATATAGAGAATTGAAATATAATGTGAAAATGTTTTAACGTATTAAGCAGGCAATTCCGTGTGGGATTGCTTGCTTTTTTGTTTTTTTTCTCATATAATGTGGGCGAATCTAAGGGTAATAAATCGTCCTTTTTATAATTTTGAGAGGGGAGAATAAATATGAATCGGTGGTTTGATAGGTTTCCGATTTTGAGCAAGTATGTTTCTGGGAAGGTTATTCTTAGCTTTTTCATTCTGATTCTTTCGGTGATGATGTTCTTCATTTTTCGGACTTCGGACAGGAAGCTTTGCTTCTATGCTATGGCGTTTTCGTTCATTGGTGACTTCGCACTTAACTTCTCGCCTGATATTGAAAAAAGGCCAAAAGAATGGTTCTTAGTTGGTGGAGCAAGTTTCGTTGTTGCACATGTATTTTACTGCTTCGCCTATGGAACGAAGTGCGCAGAAAAAGGATTTCCTGCTTTTGGTACAGGTGCAATTGTAATGGCAGCTATAATGGTAGCTATAACCATATATTTCATAGTTAAAGCCAAAGAAACAAGGAAATCGGGCATTTTTTTCCTAGGAATGCTTTATTTGTGGATAACTAGCATAAATTATATGGTGGTTTTTTCATATTCGATTTCGGTGAAATCTATTGAGAGCCTTGCACTTATTGGAGGACTTTTATTCTTGGCCTCTGATGTAATAATTGGTTTGGAACAGCTTACAGGCTTAAAATCCAAGCTTGCTAGAGAGCTTGTTTGGTGGTTTTATCCCATCGGCCAGATTATTCTCGTTATAATGGCATAATTTGGTCTAGAATGGAGCCTCTAGGATACGACGGGCAGCGACTGAAATGAGGAACTTTTGGGACAGGACAAAAGTCCAATCCCCGAAGTTCCTCATTTCGGTCGCTGTTTGGCTTGTCCCGGAGGCTTTTGAGGCTTTCCCACCTCCAGACGTCATTGCAAAGTTTACATAAATATGGTATAATATATATGTAGCGTGCAAATGATGAAGGAGTGGTATTTATGGACAAATCAAGAAGAAAAAGCGTCCGTGCTAATAATAAAAGAATGTATGATGGGGCAATTATAGACTATAATGACGAACGTAGTGCTCAAGGTGGTTCAGAACAACCAGCTATTCCCCTATCTTCTGATGCTGAGTTTGAGAGAAAGCTAGATGATGTTCCAAGGAAGGTTAAAGAGTTTTCATTGGACTTCTGGGATAGGGTCTTTGTAAAAAAGCAAGGAAGATTTGGTATGCTAGACCGTACTCAGGTTCAAGGAAATCCAAGAGTTGGCCGTGGTAAAACGAATAGGAGAAGATTTGATGCTGATCTTTTGGACTACGAAGATGAAGTAAAAGACAAAAATGATAGAAAAGATGAAATGGAATTTGCTGATGATAATAAAAGTCGAAATCGTGCTTTTGAAGAGATATTTGAATCTATGCATGAAAGAGTTGACAGCATGATTTCTTCGGAATTTGACAATGACAGAAAGACTGATAAGCTACGCCAAAAGGCATATGGAATTTTGTATCCTGATATGTTGGAACCTGTAGAACTAGATGTAAGTAAAGAGTCTAGACTAAAAACACTTATGCAATTAAAAAGACAACTAGAAATGAGAATGAAACGTGATTTGCAAAAATTGCCTAGACTTAAAGAAATGCAAATGGTTCATCAAAAAATAATAAGATTAGGAAGTCAATGTGCAACAAAATCAGATGCTTTTAATACAGAAGAGATATATCAAGAATTCTACATTGCAGATGCGTCAAAAGATTCTAAACGAAAAAGAGAACTAATTGCTACGATAGAAAGACCAATAGAGATATTTAAAGGTGCTATAGATGCATATAAGAGACACTATTCTGAAGAGGAAAGAGAAACGTATAGAGATTACAGAACTTGTGAAATATTGTTAAAGAAAGTATTAAGAGAAATACGTATTGAAAGAGGAGATACAGACATCGAAATGAGTGTGTTAGATTAAATGAGAAGTGGGGACGCGAAAGTCGTGTCCCCACTTTTTCCAATTCCATTAGACATCATTGCAGAGTTAGCATGAATTTAGTATGATATAAATAAAGAAGTCGGACAGTTTTTAAATCCAGAAGTATCACGTAATGCTTTTAAACCAGATATTTAATAAGTGGAGCATTTGAAAAGAAATAGCTGACACTATATAATTATAAATGCATAAAACTAGACTCTTATATAAGCTTTTTTGAGTCTAAAGATGGGAGTATTTATGAAAAAAGTAATGATAATTATGTCTGAAAGAACGGGCACAGGACACAAATCTGCAGCAAATGCTATTACCAAAAAACTAGAACCTTTAGGCTATGTGGTAGAGCAATTAGATGCATTTCCTTTAATGGGTAGAAAAGGTGTATGGATGGAAGACGTTTATATACCATTAACAATTAAAGCTCCTAATATTTATTATGCATCATATAAGTTTGAGCAATCTTTTCCAAATTCTATTCATAGCACAATGAAAAGATATATGAAAAAGGCTTTTCTAAAAAAGCTTGAGGAGTTGAAACCAGATATAATAATAACTGTTCATAGCATGTTCACGAAGGCGGTTTCGGACATTTTAAAAAAGTCGAACATGAGCATTCCGCTTTATGTTGCGGTTGTTGATTTAGTTAAACCGCCTGCTGTATGGTTTAACAAGGATGCAACGATGACTTTCGTTCCAACTGAAGAGATTAAAGAAGATTATATTAAAAAGGGAATGCCAGAAGAAAAGATAATCGTATATGGATTTCCTACCAGAGACGATATTGTAACTAGGAAAGAACCAAAAGAAATTAAAGACAAAACTAACATTTTGCTTGTAAATCCGTCAGTTTATTTGAAAAAAAATATTAAATATGTTAAAGAAGTATCAAGAATTGAAAACGCAAATATAGATGTAATTTGTGGCAGAGATGAGAATTTGTACAAAAAACTAACAAAGATGCAAGAGGAAGGTCAAATAAGCAAAGATGTTAAAATACATAGTTTCGTTACTAATATGCATGAGTTCTTAAATAACAGCCACATAATTCTTACTAAAGCAGGTCCAAACATGATGATTGAAGCATTAAAGAGTGTCACGGCAGTAGTTGTCACGGGGCATATTAAACGGACAAGAGAACCACAATTATGAGTACATTACAAAAAATGGGTATGGAATAAAATGTGAGGATCCAAACAAAATTTATGATAGCTTAAATGATTTTATAAATAGCGACAAATTGGGCAATGCATTAAAGAATATATTAACTTGCGACATTAAAAATGGTGCAGAAGTAATTGCAGAGTACTTTAAGGAAAACGAGTAAAATGGAATTAGTAAAGAAATGTTTTTTCTCATCTTTGCATTCCAATAGTTGGAGGTAACAATGAACAAAAAGCTTTCTTTCGCTGAAGCGACGATGTTAATAGCAGGAGCAGGAATAGGAACTGGTATGCTGACACTACCTTATGCGATAAAGCATATTGGAGCTTTCGGAACTATTTACGCTTTGATTCTTGCATATATTGCAACAGCAATTATAAACATATATATTGCGGATTTGGCTTTGAAATCAAATGGAGCAACTGAAATGCTCGGAATAGTCAAAAAGCAGTTGCCAGAAGGAAAAGTTAAGAAGGTACTAGCAGTAATATTCTTCCTGATAATTGCAGTTATCCTTCTGCAAGATATGATAATTTATATTTTGTGTGCTTCAGATATTTTAGTAGAATTGTTTGGAATACCAGAGCTTACAGCAAAGCTGATTTTTTACTTTTTGGCATCTGGGGTTATTTTGTTAGGAGTTAAAGGAATTGGAGTTAGCGAAAAATATTCAGTAAGTTTAATCATGATAGCGGTTCTAATCCTAACGACTATTGCATTAGTAAATCCTCAAAGAATGATTAGCTTTTCTTTTGGAGAACCTAAGATTGTAGTTGCGGTGTATGGTTTATTTATGTTTGCATTTTCTTCTTTCTTTTCAACAATTCAAGTTGCAAACAACATAGAGAAAGTAGAAGAATTAAAAAAAGCGATGTTTTGTGGTTTAAGTATTAATTCAGCAGTGACGCTATTATTTGCTTTTGCGGCGATAACAGGTTCAAAGGTTGTAACAGAAGTTGCGACAATAGGAATAGCAAGTTCTTATGGTATAACATGGATAAGAATTCTTTGTTCAGCGCTTGTGCTATTTGCGGTAGTAAGTTCATTCTGGTCTGTTGGAAGGGCATTTACCGACATGGTAAAAGAACAGATAAATGCAAATGAAAAAGTGTCGTGGGTTGTCAGCACAATTCCAGTACTAATAATTGCGATATTTTTTCCAATGTCTGTACTAAAATATGTGCAGATAGGAGCGGGTATTCTCTCAATTGCTTTGGGAATAATGATAATTCCAGCCTACTATAACCTTACCAAAAAATTTGAAGAAGAATTACTTTTAGGAAAAATAGCTAGAAGTAAGCTATTAATGTTATTTGAGTGCATCGCTATGATAGTGATGGCGATATCGTCTTTTATAACGATTAGTTAAATAAGACGGAGTGGGGACACGACAGTGAGCGACCGATTTGGGGAGTTCCGGGGACACGACAATCAGCGACCAATTTTGGCCATTGAATGTCGTGTCCCCGGAACTCCCCAAATCGGTCGCTCACTGTCGTGTCCCCACTCCGTCCTATGAACAAGCGAGCAGAGCGGTTGAAAGAAATCTAAAAGCAAATATAATAACTAAAGAAGATATCGAAAAAGCAATTTTAAGTAGCAACTTGCTACGTGAAGAGAAACGTGCAATAGGGTTTTAGCTCTATTCTCCTTGACAAAGACGCCATTTTGTGGGATAATACTACCAATAACCACTAAAAACGATGACTAAGGAAAAGTAACAAAGCAACACTATTTAGAGAGTGAGCATCGAAACCGGCTGAAAGTGCTCATATATGAGTTTTGTGAAAGAACACCTTATGAGTTTGCTTGTGCAAAGCAAGCACGCTTGCGATGGCGTTAACATAGAAAGGATATTGTTAGATATCAAACTTGGGTGGTACCACGATTATAAGATTATTCGTCCCTTGCGTTTTTTGCGCAAGGGATTTTTTGTTTAACAATTCTTTCGTAGTGGCGGTAGTTGGTGCGCCAGAGATAGTATAAACTATCTACTACAAAGACATTGCATATCGGATAATATAATTCGTCCCATACGTGATTTATTCATGTGTGGGGCGTTTTTTATTATAAATATTTTAAAAAAGAAAGGAATGATGAAAATGAGTATTTACAGAACTTTAAGATGTGGGGAGATTAGACGAAATAATCTAAACGAAACGCATAAGCTAGCAGGCTGGGTTGATACAATTAGAGACCATGGCGGAATACTGTTCGTAGATTTACGAGATGAATCTGGGATTTCTCAAATTGTAGTGCATGATGATTCTATGCTTAAAGACGTTCACAAAGAAACAGTAGTTTCTTTTGAAGGCAAAATTATTTTAAGAGACGAGGAGACTTACAATAATAAACTTCCTACTGGCGAAGTTGAACTTGTGGCTGAGAAAGTAGAAGTTCTTGGATTCTCAAAATCAGAACTTCCTTTTGAAATATCAAAATCTATAGAATCTTCAGAAGACTTAAGACTAAAATATAGATTTTTAGATTTAAGAAACAAGACCATGCATGATAACATCTTGTTTCGTTCTCAAGTTGTTAGTTGCCTAAGAAAGAAGATGGATGAATTAGGATTTACTGAAATAACGACTCCGATTTTGACATGCAGTTCCCCTGAAGGTGCAAGAGATTATTTGGTTCCTTCTAGAAAACACAAAGGAAAATTCTATGCTCTTCCACAAGCTCCTCAACAGTTTAAACAGCTTCTAATGACATCATGTTTTGATAAGTACTTTCAAATCGCACCATGTTTTAGAGATGAAGATGCAAGAGCTGACAGGAGCCCAGGAGAGTTTTATCAATTAGATTTTGAGATGGCATTTGCAACTCAAGATGATGTGCTAAGTGTTGCAGAAAAAGTGTTATATGAAACATTTAAAACTTTTTCGGACAAAGAAGTATCATCACCTCCATTTAAGAGGATTCCGTATAGAGAATCAATGCTAAGATATGGCACAGATAAACCAGATTTAAGAAACCCGTTAGAAATAATTGATTTAACCGATTTCTTTAAAGAAGTAGATTTCAAACCATTTAAGGCAAAGCCAGTAAGAGGAATTGTTGCGCCTAAATGTACAAGTATGTCAAAGTCATTTTTTGAAAGCATGCTTCAATATGCTTTGGACATTGGTATGCAAGGACTTGGATATATTGAGGTGTACGATAAGACTTCTCTTGCACAAAAACATCAGCTATCGGGCATTAAAGAAACTGAGGAGGAAAAGACGTCGGAGATTGAAGTAGATGGCGAAACTATTTACAAAGGACCGATTGCAAAGTATCTAAGCACAGAGAAAAGAATTGAACTTAAAAAGAAATATGAATTAAAAGATGGGGATGTGCTCTTCTTCATTTCTGATGTATTTGAAAAATCAACCAACAAGTTAGCTGGGCAGATTAGGCAAGAATTAGGAAAAAGATTACTTTTAATAAAAGAAGATAAGTTTGAATTTTGCTTTATAACAGATTTCCCAATGTACGAAATAGATGAGGTGTCTGGAAAGCTTGGATTTATGCATAACCCATTTTCAATGCCACAAGGCGGAATGCAATCGTTAAAGGAACTACAACCTCTTGAAATATTAGCTTATCAATATGATGTTGTATGTAACGGAGTAGAACTTTCATCGGGGGCAGTTAGAAACCACAGACCTGATATAATGGTAGAAGCATTCAAGATTGCAGGATACGGAGAGGACGAAGTAAAGAAAAAGTTTGGGGCATTGTATAATGCTTTTCAATATGGTGCTCCGCCACATGCAGGGATGGCTCCAGGAGTTGACAGGATGATTATGCTTTTGAAAGGTTTAGAAACGATTAGAGACGTAATTGCATTTCCACTAAACTCAAGTGCAGAGGATTTAATGTGTGGCGCTCCAAGCGAAGTAACTGAAGAGCAGCTAAGAGAAGTGCATATTAAATTAAGACAATAAACCTGTCCTGTCCCCAAAACTTCCAAAATTGGACGCTCGTTGTCGTGTCCCCAAAACTTCCAAACGTTACAAATCAATTAAGTATTATTAACAATGCTGAAGAAAAAATAATAATGCGGTAAAATTACTATGAGAAATTGTATCAATTAATCGGTTTAAAGTTGATAATACGGAGGATTAATATGAAAACAAGGCTTTCATGCATAATAGCTTTATTGGTTGTTTTTGCCACAGGTACTTGCTACGCTAAGTTTTTTAATGATGTTAATAATAGTCACTGGGCATATTCGGTAATATCAAAAATGTCAGATAGTGGAATAGTATCAGGATATCCAGATGGCAGTTTCGCACCAGATAAAAGTATATCAAGAGTAGAGTTCTTAAAGATTTTGGCAGTATCTTTAGATTTAGATGTTCCAAGTAGTATCAAATTTAAGGATGTTCCGGACGACCATTGGGCTCGTAAGTACATAGATTTAGCTGGAAGATATTTAAACTATTATCTAGATAGAGGAGATCTTTTGTTTAAGCCAGATGATAAGGCTTTGCGTGAAGACGTTACCATGGCGCTTGTACAAGCTCTTGGTCTATCTAATGAAACGTATTCAACTAAAACTTTAGATAATTTTACGGATAAATCTCAAATTTCTAAGGCAAGAGAAAAGTTTATAGCTATTGCGGTAGAGAAGAACCTTGTTAAAGGTAATGCAGATGGAACTTTCAATCCAAAGGGAATGCTTACTCGTGCACAAGTTTGCCAACTAATGGCAAATGCACTTGAATACATGGAAGAAAGCGCAAAAACAAAATCAAAGCATGATGATTGTGAGCATGTATGGTCTGCATGGTTTCCTTCTTCTGATAAAATGCATAGACGATATTGCTTGCTAAATCCTACACATACTCAAGAAAAAGAACACGTTATGGTTTATGGATATTGCTCGGAATGTAATTATAACCCTGCAATAGGTAAAGGACCAAAGCCAGAAGCAACAGTTGTTCCAACTCCAGTGCCTACACAAGAGCCACAAAGAGAAGCAAAAACGTATAGATTTCATTATTATAATCTTACATCTACTCAAAAAGATATTTACGACAGAATAGTAAAAGGTTGTAGTGAATTTGAGCAATTTGTTGATTTAAATTATAACTTAATAAATGATGTTCAGCTTGCTCGTACGGCGGTATTCTTGGATTATCCACAGTTCTATTGGATTGGAACGTTCTGGTATTACTATGATAGGTATGGAAAAATTGCAAAGCTAGAATTTGATGTTCCAGATAATGTTAAGAGCACACTAAATACAATGAATAATAAAGTAGATAGTATTATTAAGAGCTTATCTGGAAGTGATGCCGACAAGATTAGAGAAATTTACGAATGGATTGCTAATAATACTTCTTATGAAAAAACATCAAATGATCAAAACATTACAAGTGTTCTTATAGAAGGAAAAGGAGTATGCGCAGGTTATTCTAAAACATTTAAATATATTTGTGACAAATTAGGAATAGAAAGCGCTGTAATTCCAGGTTCTTTGTACGAAAATCCAGATGAAATGGAAGGCGACAGTAAGGACATTTTCCACGAATGGAACGTTGTTAAACTTAATGGAGAATACTACTGGGTTGATGTAACTTGGGGAGATACTTACTATACAGCAGTGGATAAAACGGTGCATAATTATATAAATTATAGTTATTGTTTAGTATCAGATAAAGAAATATATGCGGACCATTATCAAGACTATTATTCAAGATATATTGACGGAACAAAAATAGAGAATAATATGTCTTACCCAACATGTACAGATGAGTCTTTAAACTACTTTAGAATTAATGGCAATTATTTTGATGACTATGACAAAGACAAAATTGGAGAGTATATTGGTTCTGAGATTCAAAAAGGAAACTATGATGGAATAGAAGCAAAGTTTGGAGAGGATGCAGAGTTTAATTGCTTCGTACAAGACTTCTTGAAAAACGGAGCAGCAGATACATATGCTAAAAAGGCAACTGGTGGAACATCAAATTACAATACATGGGAGTATTTTTATAAAGATAAGATTCATTATATAAGGATTATCTTCAACCGTAAGTAATAATTGTGGAATTGATTGTATGAAAAAGAAAACTTTGCTATCATTCAGTAATAGGAGGAAAGAAGATGCATAATAAATTTTTTATACCGAAAGAATACTTAAGAGGAAAAAGAGAAGGCTATTTATCGTGGGATGAAACATTTATGCTTCATGCAGTAGTTACATCGGCAAGAAGTAAGGATCCATCTTCTCAAGTTGGTGCAGTACTTGTTGGAAAGAATAATAGAATTCTTTCACTTCGGATATAATGGTGCGCCGAATGCGTGGGATGATGATGAATTTCCTTGGCTTAGAGAAGCAGATTCTATGGTGCATACTAAGTATCCATACGTTATTCATGCAGAAACAAATGCGATTTTAAACTATAAAGGTGATAACAAAGATTTAGAAGGCGCAACAGTATATACAACATTATATCCTTGCCAAAACTGTGCGAAGTTTTTAGCACAAGCGGGAATTAAGAGAGTAGTATACTTATCTAATAAATATGAAGGAACAGTTGATAATGATGCGGCAGCAACGTGCTTTAACTATTGCAATGTTCAATGTGAAGAATTTCCAAAAGAGCTTCAAAAAAAGTTTATGGTATCGCTTTTGCCAGATGAAGGTATCAATTTAGAGGGCTAATTGTCGGTTTGTTTTTGAGAAAATGCTGAATTAATGGGAAAAATCGCTTGAATATTATGTAAATCTGTGATATAATCCCTTCGAATTAGAAAAAATGCAACCGTGCAATGAAAGGGAGGAATTTCATGTAGGTAGTTTTGATTGCGGGAGACTTCCAATTGCTTTTCAAATCGTAGGACATCACGTGTAAAAGGAAGGAGTATTCAAAATGACGACGGCAAATGCGGCACGGGAAAAACTCAGGGCGGCAAAGAAGGAGAAGGACATGCTGGAGAGAGCCAGGATTTCGGAAGCGGTCGAGAAAGAAATTGCTGAGGGCAAGAACCATTGCGACCTGGATTTCCTTGCGACCGAGCAAGCTATGGATTGGCTTTACAACCTTGGCTATCAGACTGAAAAGGTGTTCTATGCTGGCAAATACTTTACGAGAGTAAGCTGGTAAAAATGATGGACGTTTCACTTTTAGTGAGACGTCCATTTTGTTTTTTAAATAAAAAAACGAAAAATATTTTGAAAAAATGAGAGAAAAATTATTTGAAAAAGTAATATTACATTTATATTACAAAAGGTCTTGCAACATTGTTATTTTATTTAAAAAAGAATAACATATATATGTGAAAAAATTACGGAAGAAAGGGTTTTTTATAAATTACATATTTATGACAAAATTTGCTATTCCCTTGAAACCAGTAAAATATTTTTAATAAAAATAGGAGGTAAATAGCTTATGAAAACAACAAAAAAAATGAGAATTTCTAGCGGCATGCTAGCAATAATGGTGTTGTTTACAACATTATTCTCATTTTCGGCTACACCAGTTGCTTTTGCCGCAACTGACGTTAGCACAGCAGAAGAACTTACAGCAGCTTTGGAGGCAGGAGGAACAATTAATCTTACTGCAAACATCGAGGGTGCTTTTACAGTCGCAGCTGGAAAGGAAGTTACATTAAACCTAGGCACCTACACGTTATCATCTACAACAGGTGATACGATTTCAAATCGTGGTACTTTAACACTTACAGGAAGTGGTACAGTTACTACAAGCAAAGCTAGTTGTGCAGCTATAACTACATACCCAGATAGTACAACTATTATTGATGGACCAACATTTTCTTCTTATAGTTGGTACACGATTAAAAACATGGGTACAATGACTATAGAAGATGCTACATTAACTACAATAAATGAAGCTAACCCTTCTTCAATGATTGATAATGGTTGGGCTGGCGCTAGTGATAAAGGTGCTGCTGCTCAAGCTGACAAAGCATTTTTAACTATTAATGGTGGAACATTTACTTCTACTGGTGCTCCTAGCTCAATAGTTAAAAATGATGACTATGGAACATGTACAATAAATGGTGGTACATATACTTGTAACACTAACACAGTTGGTAAAAATGAAGTTATTATTAACTGGCATTACATGGAAATTAATGGCGGAACATTTAATTGCGCTGATTCAAGAATTGCATTTAATGGTCGTATAGATGGCGGAGCAGATGATGGCCAATTAGTTATTAACGGTGGAACATTTACTTCAAGTGATGACTATGCAATGTTTGCTGAGTCAGAAGAGACTTGGAATGCAGCAGGAGCAAAGATTGAAATCAACAGTGGTGATTTCGATGGATGTATTGCAGAAACAATATACCAAGAAATAGAAATTAATGGCGGTTCATTTGTAGGAACTATTGAGGCAGATAATTCAAATGATGGAACAATCGTTGTTAAAGGCGGTGGCTTTGAAAACCCTGTTCCTGCTGAATTATTAGATGATGCATGTAAATATGAAGTAAAAGCTACTACAGGAGATACACCATATTCTTACTATGCAACTGCAACTGATGCCGTTGCTGCTGCAGAAGAAGGAGCGGAAATTAACAACAGAAATACTGATGGAGCACTACTTGGTGCGGTTATGTCAGATGGTGTTACAACAGTTGCTGACCCTGATTTAGGAACTATATATAAGATTAGAATTGATGATACAATTTATACATTTAAGAGCACATTTAGTGCAGATGATTTTAATGGTACTGCATTAGAAGGTGGCACAGTATTTGATAATGGCGTAGGATTATTTGCATGGGCAAGAAAAGATGAAGAAGACAAAATTAGTAAAATAGCTGTTATTGAAGCTGGACTTACTGGTGGTCAATATGATGATGACTATGAATTTTTAGAACTTACAGATACTTATGATAGTACAACAGGCTACTACGAAATTAACAGTGAGAAATATGCTCTTACTGATAGCACTAAAATGTATACTTTAACACCTATTTTAGATAAAGATGACGGAACTACAGTTATTGGATTCAACTATGAATTAGTTGATGATCCTGCTGCTGAATTAGCTACTATAGATTCTGGAATAATAGCTGTTGATGGTAGTGCTGTAATGGTAAGCGATTCAGAAGCAAGAAAGACAATTTCATATGTATTCTGTACAAAAGATGCAACACCTCAAGTATTAGATACAGGAGTTGTAGCTAGGGCAAAAGAAAGTCGTGACATTTCTTATGTCGATGCAGGTGATGGTTATTTAGAAGTAAACTTAGAAGATGCTGATTCTATTGTAAATGATTATGATGGCGTTACAGAATTACAAGAGAAAGTAATTTCTTTCTATGACAATGGACAAGGAATTGTTATTGTTGGTAATTTAGCTAATACGGATTTGCATGATGCAGCAGTTGTAAGCTCACGCGCAGATACTATTGTTGAGTTCGAGGGTGGCGACTTTGACTGCGACGTTGATTTGGATAATCCAAGTGATGAAAAAGTTGCGGAATATGCTAATTACACTGTTATTTTTGTTACTGCTGGTTTAGATGCTGATGATAAAGTTGAATTTGAAGCCAGCGAAATCAAAGGAGTAGGCTTATCGGCTGGTAACTACGAAAAAGGATATAGAGTAGTTGTAGACGATACAATAAAGGTTGTTTATATTGTTTCAGTTGAAGGTGTTGATGAAAATGACACTATCGATGAAGAGGGCAAAGTTACATTCGGATGTGATCATAATTTAGAAGCTCATGAAGCAGTAGCTGCTACTTGTGAAACATCAGGAAACAATTTGTATTATGTATGTATGCTTTGCGATGAAGTATTTAGTGGAGATCAAACAACAAAACTAGATTCAGAAGCTGATGCAGTAATTCCTCCAACAGGACATGATTTGGTAGCACATGCTGCAGTTGAAGCAACATGCGAAGAATCAGGAAACAATTTATATTACACATGTAATAATTGTGATGATATATTTAGTGGAGATCAAACAACAAAACTAGATTCAGAAGCTGATGCAGTACTTGCACCATTAGGACATGATTTTGTTGCTCACGAAGCAGTTGAAGCAACATGTGAAGAATCAGGAAACAATTTATATTACACATGTAATAATTGTGATGATATATTTAGTGGAGATCAAACAACAAAACTAGATTCAGAAGCTGATGCAGTAGTTGCACCATTAGGACATGATTTTGTTGCTCACGAAGCAGTTGAAGCAACATGCGAAGAATCAGGAAACAATTTATATTACACATGTAATAATTGTGATGATATATTTAGTGGAGATCAAACAACAAAACTAGATTCAGAAGCTGATGCAGTAATTTCTCCAACAGGACATGATTTAGAAGCGCATGCAGCAGTAGAGCCAACATGTGAAGAATCAGGAAACAACTTATACTATACATGTACACAATGTGATGATGTATTTAGCGGAGATCAAGAGACAAAATTAGATTCAGAAGCTGATGCAGTACTTGCACCATTAGGACATGATTTTGTTGCTCACGAAGCAGTTGAAGCAACATGTGAAGAATCAGGAAACAACTTATACTATACATGTACACAATGTGATGATGTATTTAGCGGAGACCAAGAAACAAAATTGGGTTCAGAAGCTGATGCAGTAGTTGCACCATTAGGACATGATTTAGTTGCTCATGAAGCAGTTGAGCCAACATGTGAAGAATCAGGAAACAACTTATATTACACATGTACAAGATGTGATGATGTATTTAGCGGAGATCAAGAAACAAAATTAGACTCAGAAGCTGATGCAGTTCTTCCTCCATTAGGACATGATTTAGAAGCACACGAAGCAGTTGAGCCAACATGTGAAGAATCAGGAAACAACCTATACTATACATGTACACAATGTGATGATGTATTTAGCGGAGATCAAGAAACAAAACTAGATTCGGCTGATGATGCTGTACTTGAGCCATTAGGACATGATTTAGAAGCTCACGAAGCAGTTGAACCTACATGCGAAGAATCAGGAAACAACTTATATTACACATGTACAAGATGTGATGATGTATTTAGTGGAGATCA
>JAEEYG010000136.1 GCA_016291695.1 Clostridia bacterium
AAGCTTTACAAGAAGTACGTAATGGCAAGAAAATCTCTCATTGGATATGGTACATATTCCCACAGATGAAAGGACTTGGCAAGAGCGAATTATCTCTAACATACGGAATTACATGGCGTGACGAGGCAGAAGCATATATTGAGCATCCAATACTGAGGGAAAGACTGGTGGAAATATGTGAAGCCGTTCTTAGTAATGAGAAGTCCGTGTACGAAATCTTTGGTAATGATGCTATCAAAGTAAGGTCATGCGTCTTACTATTTGAGTCAGTATCAGACATTCCCGTATTTGAACAACTAAAAAGTAAATATAGATGGTGACATTTTCTGAGAAATAACAGGATTATATACTCTCTACTAAAAAGGTCACTCCATACGAAAATTCGGACTTTAGAGGCACTTCTACTCAAAAATCGACTAAGGCTTGTTTTTATCGACAAGCCTAATTATATTAGTAATAAGAACTTGAAGGATGGCATATCTTAGGTTTCTATTCTTTTCTTTTTCATAGTTATAATTTAAATTCGTTTAATCAATAGTTATTACTCTATAGCCTTCAAGTTCTTACCTGAATCGTCCATAAACATGAATATATGCTTACTATTACTGCGGTAAGCCAAGAAACAGGAGCAGAAATGCTCCTTTTCTTTTATATATAGATGTAGAATTATCTCCAGATGAAAAATCGAACTAGAAGTGAAGAATAAGTGAAAAAACTACTGTCCACTTGGTGAGGTATTGGACTGTCCACTATTTGATATAACATACTAATAACTATAGAGAGAAATTTTACTAATACGCTATTTACCGCATTCCCCTTCGGGTACTGCGGACATACATATTTATTTTGAAAAATGAATTGGATTTATCTACCTACAGGTTTTTCTTGCAGGACAAGAAAAGAAATGAAAGATTACTTAGGAAAGGTTAGCTTCTTCAGAACTGCCTTAAAAAGAAATGAGATTATCTATATTACTGATTCTAATTGCATTGCTGACGATGAATTACAGGAAACTAAACAACGGAATAGCAGCGGTTTTGTCACCTGCTGAGTGTTACACATATTTTTGTTTAACTTTAAAATCAGATTATGAAACATTAGAATCCAATGTAAAGCAAGAAACACTAGCAAAATATGTTGGCGTATCTACTAGCACTATACAAAGACATTTGGCAAAAATGTATGATGAGGGTTTTATATGGATAGATAGGGAAACACATAAGGATAATGAAAACATATTTAAAAAGAACCACTATACATTGCTATATGATATTTCTATTTACGATGATGATGGTTTTGCACATTGGGTAATGGTAGATGAGAAGTTGGTAAGAGAGCCAATATCCAATGAACTGAAAGGCTTTCTGATTATGTTAAAGATTAGATGCCTCAACTATACAAATACTTGTGGTTATTCTGTACGTAGGTTAGCTGATACTTTATCTATAGGAAAGTCTATGGTTGATAGATACCTCCAACAAGCAGAAGAGTTGGGATATATTAAGAGAAATAAGAAGAAAAAGAATATTGAGTTATTAAGGGATGATATATTTATCATAGCAAGAGAAACTGATATACATAAATTGAGAAGTTTTTGTGAAGAAGCAGTCTGTGATGATGATTATGACAGTAAAGGACATTACATTAGTAGCGAAGGAACTACAGAAACTCTATCATACAGGAGATAGAGTAACCAATAAAAATTTGAAGAAACAGATTCAGCTTATATATGACAGATTAGGCTTTAAGTGTAAAGCAAAGGGTACAGATATAAAGAAGTATGGCTATAGTACCCATAAAGTGAAGATTCGTATTGATGATAAGAGATTAGACGGAGTAGAACTAACAATGATTTGAATTATGAAGAAACAATTAATACCAAGGGAAGAGCAGAAGGTGAACTGCATGGATGTAATCAGCCAGAACTGCAAGATTTAGTATTGGGAGATTATGAAGAATAGAAAGTGAAGAGTAGGGGCATAGCCCTTACTCTCCTTTGAGATATTTTTCATATTCTTCAATATCACTTTCTAATTGTTGTTTGGGACGTTCTAT
>JAEEYG010000020.1 GCA_016291695.1 Clostridia bacterium
ATTTGTAAGCAAATATTCAAAGAGCTTAAAGCACGTCTTGGATTTTTAAAAGATGTTGGGCTTGAATACTTAACACTTTCTAGAAATGCAGGAACTCTATCTGGAGGAGAGGCTCAAAGAATTAGACTTGCAACTCAGATTGGTTCAGGACTTATGGGAGTATTGTATATTTTGGATGAACCAAGTATTGGACTTCATCAAAGAGACAATGAAAAGCTACTTGCATCGCTAAAGAAGTTAAGAGATTTAGGAAATACACTAATTGTTGTAGAGCATGATGAAGATACAATGTATGCAGCGGACCATATTATAGATATAGGCCCTGGCGCAGGAATACATGGAGGATATGTTATAGCAGAAGGAACAGCCGAAGAAATCAAGAAAGTTCCGGAATCTATTACTGGACAATATCTAAGCGGAAAGCTAAAAATTGAAGTTCCTTCAAAAAGAAGAAAAGGCAATGGAAAGTTCTTAGAAATAATTGGTGCTGAACAAAACAACCTTAAAAATGTTGACGTAGAAATTCCACTAGGACTTCTTACAGTAGTTACAGGTGTTTCGGGCTCTGGAAAATCTAGCTTGATAAATGAAGTACTATGCAAGTATTTGGCACAAAAACTAAACAAGTCTTCAGATAGGCCGGGAAAGGTTAAGAAGATTAAAGGAATAGAAAACTTAGATAAAGTAATAGATATAGATCAATCTCCAATAGGAAGAACGCCACGTTCAAATCCAGCAACATACACAGGAGTGTTTGACTTAATTAGAGATTTGTTTGTTGAAACTCAAGACGCCAAAATGAGAGGATACAGCAAAGGTAGATTTAGCTTTAACGTTCCTGGTGGCAGATGCGAAACCTGCCAAGGTGATGGAATAATAAAAATCGAAATGCACTTTTTGTCAGATGTATACGTTCCTTGCGATGTATGTAAAGGCAAAAGATATAATAGAGAAACTCTAGAAGTAAAATATAAAGGAAAATCTATTGCAGATGTTTTAGAGATGAGTGTTGAAGAGGCACTAGAGTTCTTCAAAAACGTTCCTAAGATTAAGTCAAAACTTCAGACTTTATATGATGTTGGACTTGGGTATATTAAGCTTGGTCAAAGTTCTACAACATTATCTGGTGGTGAGGCGCAAAGAGTTAAACTTGCAACAGAACTTGCTAAAAAATCTACAGGCAAAACGATGTACATTCTGGACGAGCCTACAACAGGACTTCACATGGCAGATGTTCATAAGCTAATCGAAATTTTAAATAGGTTAGTTGACGGCGGAAATAGCATGATTATTATTGAGCATAATCTTGATGTTATTAAAGTCGCTGACCATATTATAGACTTAGGACCTGAAGGCGGAGATAATGGAGGAACAATTATAGCCACAGGAACACCAGAGCAAATTGTAAAATGTAAGGACTCATATACAGGACAATTTTTGAAGAAAATGCTAAAGTAATTTGGCAAGTCTTGTTTTAATTATGACTTAATTATAAAATAACTATGAGGTGGTTTTATGAGACAATTGTATAACATGATTAGCCCTATACCAATGGTTGCTTTATATGACGTACCAACCCCGGTCCCAGAACAGGTGCAAGGCTCTAATAATATTGGTGGTATTGCTCTTATAGCTACTGTTACTATTGGTGCTATAGCTGCTGTTGGTATTCTTTTAACGAAAAAGTTATTTAAGAAAAAGTACAAAGAGCAAGAAGCTCAAAGACTATATGGACCACCAAGACAGACCATCACTTTTAGTGAAGAAGGAAAAATAGACTTGGATGAATTAAAAGATGATAAAGAAAATAGAGTTCAAGTTTTATACGGACCACCAAGAAAATAAAAATCTTTTAAGGATGGAAACGACTAGATGTTTAATAAATTAAAAAATTTAGGCAAAATAACAGTTGCAAAAGAATATCGAGATGAACAGTTTAAAAAGCATGATTTAATAGATTTGTTCTGGGAATGTACACTTTCGTGTAATGCAAAATGTAAGCATTGTGGAAGTAGTGCAGAAGGTAAAGTGTATCCTGGTGAGCTTACTACTGAAGAAGCAAAAGCGGCATTTAAGCAAGTCGCAGAATCTTTTGATGCACACAAAATACTTATTAACGTTACTGGAGGAGAGCCTCTAGTTAGAAAAGATTTATGCGAAGTAATGGAATACGCGACTAATGAGCTTGGCTTCTACTGGGGAATGACGTCTAATGGAATTTTGCTAAATGATGAAAATATTGAAAAGCTTAAAAAAGCAAATATGTGTACAATTTCAATTAGCATAGATGGGCTAGAAAAAACTCATGATGAATTTAGAGGAGTGCCTGGGTCATATAAAACAATTTTAGAAAACATTAAAAAATTAAAAGCAGCTAATTTCGTAGATCATATTCAGGTCACTACTGTTGTCCATAAAAAGAACATTGACGAATTAGAAGAATTATATGAAGTAATGAAAGGCCTAGAACTTGATTCGTGGAGACTTGCTTCGATGGATCCTATAGGCAGGGCTAACGACAATAAAGACTTATTACTAGATGGCAAAGAACTAAAAAGAGTACTAGACTTTATAGTAGAAAAGTCTAAAAAGAAGGAATTAAGAATCGATTATGGTTGTCCAGGCTTTTTAGGATTAAAATATGAAACCGTTGCAAGACCATGGGCGTTTAATTGCCGCACAGGAATTAATGTGGCAAGCATTCTTTATAATGGTGATTTGTTTGTTTGCCCAAATGTCCCTAGACAGAAAGATTTAATACAGGGTAACATCAAAGTTGATAACTTCAAAGAAGTATGGGATAATAAATATGAGTTCTTTAGAAACAAAGAAAGAACAAAATGTGATGAATGTGAGAAATGTACATGGTGGGATTACTGCTTAGGAGGAGCAATGCATACGTGGAATTTTGAAGAAAGCATTCAAAACAAATGCCCATATAAAATGATGAAGGAGGCCAAGTAACAATGAAAAGAAAAATCGTTAAACCTTTAATTGCAGTTATTGCTATGTTATGCGCATTATTACTATCTGGATGTGAATCTGATGGACCACAGGCTGTATATGGGCCACCTCCATCTGAATTTACAAAATAGTTCTATTTTTGGAAAGGATGTTTCAAATGAAGAATAAAATTGTTAGAGCATTTATAGCAATTTTTGCGGTGATTGGCGCAATATTAATGTCTGGTTGTGAGTTTGAAGCTCCACAAGATGTATATGGGCCGCCTCCGTTTGATGACGTTGAGACTAATAAATAATATATTAAAAATACATTTACAAAAGAGTAGTCAAATATGATTACTCTTTTTGTTCAATATAGAAGAAAATTAAGGGAAGGAATCTTATTTATGGAAAACAAAAAGGTGCTACTTGGAATGAGTGGTGGAGTAGATAGCAGTGTTGCTGCAATTCTATTAAAAGAACAAGGATATGATGTTTTGCGGGACAACACTATCTCTTTGCCCAAACAGTAGCTGCTGTAATGTAGATACATATATTGAGGCAAAAAAGATATGCAGTACGCTTGGATTTGAGCACTTTATTACTGAATCGACAGAAGAGTTCAAGCATAGAGTTATAGATTATTTTATTGATGAATACAAAAATTGCAAAACTCCAAATCCATGTATTGAATGCAATAAATATTTAAAGTTTGGACTTATGTGGGAGAAAGCAAAATCACTTGGGTGCAATTATATTTCAACTGGCCATTATGCCAAAACAGAGTACAGCGAAAAGTATGGTAGATACGTTTTAAAGAAGAGCAATAACATAAAAAAAGATCAGACATATTTTTTATATGTAATTCCAAAAGAATTAGTAGAGCATATGCTTCTTCCACTTGGAGACTTCAAGGATAAAGAAGAGGTTAGAGAAGTTGCACGAAAGTATAACTTTAGTGTTGCCTCAAGACCAGATAGTGAAGATGTTTGCTTCATTCCGGATAATGACTATAAAGGCTACTTAGAGAAGAATGCTGGCTTTAAGCCTCAAGAAGGTAATATTGTAAATAAAAAAGGTGAAGTTCTAGGTAAGCATGAAGGACTATACAAATACACTATTGGTCAGCGAAAAGGTATGGGAATAAGCTATAGTGAGCCACTTTTTGTAACTGGATTTAACAAAGATAAAAATGAATTAATTGTTGGAACGAAAGAAGAGCTAGTGAAGAAGGAGTTCTACGTTAAGAATATAAATCTACTTTTGTTTGACAAAATAGAAGGAAAATTAGATTGTAGCGTAAAAGTTAGATATACAACAACAGATACGCCATGCACTGTTGAGCAGATTGACAATGATACACTTAAAGTTACAATGAAAGATTTTGTTACTTCTGTAACTCCAGGGCAGTCTGCTGTATTCTACATAGATGACATAGTCTTAGGTGGAGGAATAATTCAATAGTTGTTGAGATTATTTAGCTCAATAGTATATAATAATATCTGAAAATTGTTTTCAAAAATCTTTTTAAAGGTGATGTTTTATGTTAAAAGATGGAAAAATCTTAATTGGTAAAAGTGGAGAAAAGGAGCTTTGCATTTTGCCTCAGATGGCAAACAGACATGGATTAATTACTGGTGCTACTGGTAGTGGTAAAACAATTACTCTTAAAGTTATGGCTGAGAGCTTTTCTGAGATGGGAGTTCCAGTTTTCTTATCAGATATTAAAGGAGACTTGGCTGGCACATGCATACCAGGTACTTCTACAGAAAAACTAGAATCAAGACTTAAATCTCTTGGTATAGATGACTTTAAATATAAAGGTTTTCCAGTTATATTCTGGGACGTTTTTGGAAAAGATGGACATCCTGTTAGAGCGGCAATACAAGATATAGACCCAGTTATTCTTTCTAGAATGCTTGGACTTTCTGAAGTTCAAGAAGGCGTCCTTTCGCTTGCTTTAAGAATAGCAAAGGATAAGGAAATGCCAGTTATAGATTTAAAAGACTTAAGAACACTTTTAAACTATGTAGGGGAAAAGAGACAAGAATATACAATTAGCTATGGAAATATGTCGGCACAAAGTATTGGAAGTATTCAAAGAAGTGTAATTCAACTTGAAGACCAAGGTGGAAACAAATTCTTTGGAGAGCCGGCTTTAGATATAAATGACTTTTTACAAGTTGATAGACTTACTGGCAATGGAAACATTAACATTTTGCATGCAGTTGAATTATTTAAACAACCAAATCTGTATGCAACGTTTATGCTTTGGCTATTATCAACATTGAATAACACACTTCCAGAGGTTGGAGATTTAGATAAGCCAAAGGTTGTATTCTTCTTTGACGAAGCACATTTATTATTCAATGATTTGCCTGCCTACATGCTTACAAAGATAACACAAATAGTTAAATTGATTCGTTCAAAAGGAATAGGATTGTACTTTATTTCTCAAACTCCAAATGATATTCCAAACGAGATTCTTGCGCAACTTTCAAATAAAGTTCAACATACATTAAGAGCATATACACCAGCAGATCAAAAGATTGTTAAGGCTGTTGCTAATTCATTTAGAACAAATCCTGAGTTTAATACAGAAGAAGCAATTCTAGGACTTGGAACAGGTGAGGCACTTATTTCTTTTGCAAGTGAAAAGGGAGAGCCAAACATAGTTGAAAAAGCAACAATACTTCCACCACAAAGTGACATGGGAGCAATTGATGGCGCAACAAGATTAATGTGCTTAGCAAGAAGTCCACTAAATGGCAAATATGAAGAAGCGGTTGATAGAGAGTCTGCTTTCGAAGTTATAAGTGAAGAAGTTAAAGAAAAGGCAGAACAAGAGAAGAAAGAAAACGAGGAAAAAGAAAGATTAAAGAAAGAGGCTGAAGAAAAGAAACAAGCCGAGCTTGAAGAAAAAGAGAGAATTAAGAAGGAAAAAGAAGAGAAGAGATTAAAAGCTGAAAAAGAAAAAGAAGAAGCTAAAAAGAAAAAGGAAGAAGAGCAGAAAAAGAAGAATAATCCAATAAACAAGATTGGAAAGAAGATAACAAATAAGGCAACTAACAAACTTCTAGACAAAGGACTAAACAAGCTATTCAAGAATCTGTTCAAATAAACTTTTTGGGGAAACTTTTTGGGGACACGACAACCAGCTCCCAAAATCGAACGTTCTGGGGACACGACAACCAGCTCCCAAAATCGAACGTTCTGGGGACACGACAACCAGCTCCCAAAAACGACACTTTTGGGGACACGACAACCAACTCCCAAAAACGACACTTTTGGGGACAGGACAATAATGAAATGGAGGCACAAATGAAGAAGTATAAAGGGTTTATATTGCTCATAGTTCTTTCACTATTGCTACTATTTACAGGCACTCATTTTGCTGACGTTGGTGATTTCGAAGATTACAGCTATGATAGTGACTGGGGAGGGAGCTCGTGGGACTATGACAGCAGTGATTATAGTTATTATGGTGGAAGCAGTGGTGGATCATCTTCGATGAGCGGAGGTGAAGCAATAATTGTACTTGTAATAGTAGTTTTGTTTATACTATTCTATGCTAAAAGTGGAAAAGGTAATATTAGCAATTACAATTATGGTAGGCCGGTAGATAGTACTCACCCAAAATATAATGCATATAATCATGGAAATGGAGCATACATTAGAAACGAAGAAAGAAGTCACAACGTTGCTTCTAGAGTTCAAGAAGTTGACCAATATTTTAATGAATCAAAATTCTTGACATGGGCAAAAGATATTTATATAAAACTTCAAAATGCTTGGAGCGAGCGTAATTGGGAAGTAATAAGACCATTTGAGTCAGAAGAACTATTTGAAACCCATCATAAGCAACTTCAAGGTTATATAGATAGAGGACAGATTAACAAGTTGGAGAGAATTTCTGTTAATTATGGAGAACTAGTTTCATTCTCTCAAGATAGTGAAAAAGACACTTTAGTTGTTGCACTTAACTCGTCAATGATAGATTATATTATAAATGCTAATACAGGCAGTATAATAAAAGGCGACAATATGAATCGCCGTACCAATACATATAAACTTACCTTCACGAGGAAGAAAGGCGTAAAAACAGAAGAGGGAACAGGAAAGCTAAAGACTACAAACTGTCCTAACTGTGGAGCTCCAACTACGATTACGTCGTCAGGTAAGTGCGAATATTGCAATTCAGTAATAACAATTGGCTCTCATGATTGGGTTCTAACGGACTTGGAGAGATATTAAGGCTCTGCCACTGGACGCGCTCAGGTTCCACGCAGTTAACAGCCTCGGCTGTTAACCTCTATCGATGTACGTTTAAGATTTACGTAGAAATAAAAAAGTAAGTAGGTAGCTTTGCTACCTACTTACTTTTTTGGCTCCCCTTGTAGGACTCGAACCTACGACCTATCGGTTAACAGCCGAGCGCTCTACCGACTGAGCTAAAGAGGAATATTTACGCAAATATTAGTATATTTTTTTTGCCTAATAATGTCAATATCTTTTTGAATAGTTTTTGTTGATTAAAATTCTAAATTGGTGTATTATAAATACGTTATATAATTCGTGTATTTTGGAGGGAGTATATTGAAAAAGATTTCTTTAATTATAAGTGCATTAATACTATCAATGAGTTTTTTATTCGTTTCAAACGTCATGGCTGATAACCTTCCAGAGACGAGTACCGAAACTACACAATCTTCAAAAGATGAGAATACGGAGCTAGACAATCCTTATGGAAATGCTTCAAAAGTTACAATTAGCAGACTTAAGACTAAAGAAGAAAAAATTGCATATTATACAGAGGCGCTTGGAGGAAACAAGACAAATGGTGTAGTGCTTTATTGGCTTAATGTTGTTAAGGACTATAGCGTTCCAGTTTGCTTTGTTCTTTTAGTTATTGCGGCTTTGAACTTCTTTATCATTGGAAATAAAAAGTTAGATAGACGTGAAAAGGGATTTAGTATGCTTGTCACGCTTATTGTTGGTTTAATAGTATTTCAAGTTTTACCATTTTTATTCGCTATTATCGTAGCAGGAAGGTGATTAACTTATGAAAGTTCTATTTGCGATTGGCAGTACATCTTCGTCTGAAGAGGTAAAAAGGCAATACTCTGAACTATATGATGAAAAGCTTGAAGGAAAGGACGTCTTCTATTTTAAAGCAATACTAGAAGAAGTTAAAAGAGATAAATCATATGACAGAATAGTTATAGCAGAACAATTAGAACCAATGCCAAGCAATATAGTTGCGTCAAATGACCAGATTATATTTAACAATATTGACAGTATTACAGATGAAATACCTAATGCCGTTATTATCTTCATATGTTCTGACAACAGGACAAAAGGCGACGCCCTTATGAGCAGACTATTCAATATCGGCATTTACAATATCCTTATGGGGGACGAAAGACAACCAAGACAGCTTTGTAATCTAATTAGAGAGCCTAGGACAAAAAGAGAAGCAAAGCTATATTTAAATAATAATCCTGCCGTTGATGGCACGTCGGTTATTACTCAGGATGAAGGCGTTGATGAAAGGGAACTTCTTAACATCCTTAACTACTTTGATCGCCTTAGAACTGACGAAGAATACGTCAACAGTTTCGTTAACGTTGCTGAGCAATATAATGACGAAGACTTAACTACAATTGTTGCAACTTTGACCAAAAAGCTTAAAAGAGGAGACGACGTTTATAACGCATTAAAAGCAGACCCTCGTTTTAGCAAATATTGTAACTGGGACACTGGTTCTGGTAAGCAAAAGTCAGAAGGCGGAGGAATATTTGGTATTCTTAAAGGTAAGAAGAATACAGTTAGTAACGCTTCTTCTATGAGAGAAAAGGTTAATAACCTTAGAAAAGAAAAAGAGCGTGAAAGCTTTGAGCGATTAGAAACAAAGCCTGATGCAGTTAACCCAATTAAAGATGAGAGCACTTCTAGTAATGACTTCTTCAGTACTCAAACGGTTAATCCTATTAAAGATGAGAGTGCTCCTAACAATAATTTTTTCGGAACTCAAACAGTGGACACTCAACCAATTATAGAGAGTAATCAAAGCCAAGAAGATATTATTAGAGCACAGCAAGAGGCTATGTTCAAGGCTCAGCAAGAGGCTATGTTCAAGGCTCAACAAGAGGCTATGCTCAAAGCACAAAGGGAAGCAGAGGCTGAAAAGAGTCAAGAAGATATTATTAGAGCACAGCAAGAAGCTATGCTTAAGGCTCAACAGGAAGCAATGCAAAAAGCACAGCAAGAAGCCGAAGCAGAGAAGAGCCAAGAAGATATAATTAGAGCACAACAAGAGGCTATGCTTAAGGCACAACAAGAGGCTATGCAAAAAGCACAGCAAGAAGCTATGCAGGAAAGCACACCAGAGGATCCATTCCTTCAAAAGCAAGAAGAAATGAGACACCAGGAGGAAGAGAGAATCAGACAGCAACAAGAGTTACTACAAAAGCAAAAAGAGCAACTTAAAGCTCAGCAAGAAGCTCTTAAGAATGATTTGGCATCATCTTCTGGAGCTAGTTCGTACTCTTATGATTACAATGATAGACAAGATGCTCCATCTGTTCCTACAAATACAGACACCAAAGAATCAAATTCTTTCTCGGCTGTTCCAATACAAAGAAATGTCAAGAAAGTTATTGCACTAGTTGGAACAAATAAAGTTGGAACTAGTTTCATGGCCAATGTTTTAGGAACGGTACTTGCTTCTAAGGGAGTTAGAACTGCAATATTAGACATGACAAAAACTAGAGGCTTATACTGGTTCTATGGAGATGAAACGCTTAAGAGAAAAGATGTTGTTAGTTCTTGTATGTCTAATCTATCAAACGGAATAGCATCTCCTGTGCACGTTGGAAAGAGCAAAAACTTGGATTTATATACAACAATTCCGGGTGGTTCAGAAGACAATAGAAAAACATATAAGCACAGAAGTATACTAGATACAGCAAAAAGAAGTTGCGATATTTTAATTATTGACTGTGACTTTTCAACACCATATGAATACTTTGAGCAAGCTCAAGAAGTATATGTTGTTCAAGACTTAGACTTACTTAAAGTTCAAGAAACAATTTCATTCTTTAGAGAATTAAAGTCTAATCAAATTGATTGGTCAAAGCTAAAACTAGTAATGAATAACTGTGGCTTAAAGAGCAAAATAAATGCAAAAACGATTATTAAAGGTGCATTGAAATACTACAACGATCCTAACATGACATATACCGAAGACTTTGAAGAGATTAAGCAATATGTTGAATTTGAAATGGATCCTGCTAACTATGCAAACTACTTAGATAGTATGGAAAATGGAAACCTTAATATAGATAAATTCACACCATCTTTCAAGAAGTCATTAAATGATTTAGTTGGAATGGTTTATGGAATTCAACCAAAGAGAAAAGGTTTATTTGGATAAAATATAGTAGTATAAGGAGGGACAAGTATGAGCTCTGAAAACACAATATTTTTTAAGGTTGAAAAAGAAAGAAATGAGAACTTCAAGCAGATTCTCAAAGAAGTGTATGATGTAATGGCAAAGTCTGAGAAAGGATATGATCCAATTAGTCAAATAGTTGGATACATTCTGTCAGGCGACCCTACATATATCACTAGCGAGAAGAATGCCAGAAGTCTTATAAGACAAGTTGAGAGAGATGAGCTTCTTGAAGAACTTGTTAAAGAATATATAGGAGTTAATGAATGGAAAAAAGAATAATTGGGCTTGATTATGGAGAAGCACGTACTGGAGTAGCTGTTTCTGATTTACTTGGGATTACTGCTCAAGGAGTTATCTCTATTAAGCACAAGAGCGATAAGGAGCTTTTAGAAAACTTAGATGAGTACATAGAGGAGTATAAACCGTACAAAATTGTAATAGGCTTTCCTCTTAATATGAATGCTACAATTGGGCCTAGAGCGCAGAAAACAGAAAAGTTTATAAAAAAGCTTCAGGAGAGATATGATATAAAAGTTGAGAAAGTTGATGAAAGACTTACAACTGTCAGCTCTCACAAAACTATGACAATGATGGGAACAAACAAAAACAAAAAGAAAAGTATAGTTGATATTATGTCAGCAGTTATCATATTACAAACGTATTTAGACAAAAAATCTAATATAAAGGAAGAGGTGTAAAAATGGACGAGGAAATGAACTTAGGACAACAACCTGATGAAGCAGACGATCTTAGCACTAGAGTAGTACTTACAGATCAAGATGGGAACGACACAGAATTTGAGCTTCTTGATATTGTTGAATGTGATGGAAAACAATATGTAGTATTAATTCCAGTAGACAGCATCGAAGATGGTGAGGTTGTTATCTTTAGAATTGAAGGTGAAGGCGAAAACGAGAGTTACGTTGGCGTTGACACTGAAGAAGAAGCAGCAAAAGTATTTGAAGTTTTTAAAGAAGCTACGAAGGATAGATATAATTTTGCTGAAGAATAATCAATATGAATTCACTAAAAAAGAGGATGATTTTGATCATCCTCTTTTTGATTTTATAACGAAACTTTTTTAATTGCTTTGAAACTGCAATTGCAAAACTTCTTTGCGTTTTTCTTGAATGTAACGGTGCTATCTGTGGTGTATGCAACCATTGAGCCTTCTTTTTTAGAGTCATTAAAAAGCTTGTGTGATTTAAGGTAAGAATACACTTCTTTTGCACACGCTTTATTAATGTTAACAAGCTTTATTTTTCCATTAAAGTAAGAATTTATTTTATCTATCAAGATAGGGTAATGGGTGCATCCTAAAACTAAGCTGTCTACATTATTCTTGTAGCTTTTTAAATATAGATTAATAGCATCACTAGCTACTTGGGTATTAACAAGTCCTTCTTCAACTATCGGTACAAAAAGAGGACAGGCTTTAGAAGTAACGTGGGCAGTGCTATTATATTTTAAGATTTCTTTTTTCCATGCGTTGCTTTTAATAGTTGCACTAGTAGCTATTACACCAATCCTTGAAGATTTTATAGACTTTGCGGTAGGTGTAATTACATTTATTATAGGAACATCAAACTCGTCTTTTACAGTATCGAATGCTAAGCTACTTGCAGTGCCACAGGCAATTACTATAAGCTTAACGCCTTTACTTATCAAAAAACTGATAATCTGTCTTGAGTACTCAATTATTGTTTCTTTTGACTTAGAGCCATAAGGAACACGAGCTGTGTCTCCAAAATATATATAATTTTCATTAGGAAGAATGCTTTTGATTTCGGATAGTACGGTAAGCCCGCCAAGTCCAGAGTCAAATAAGCCTATTGAATTATTATTCATTACTTCACTACCTTTTTATAGATTGTTATATAGATTATACTTCTTGTAAAATAATAAATAAAGTGTGATAATTAAATTATCGTAATAGGAGGTACAAATATGGTTCATTATATCGAAGACAAAGATATAGCAGAAGAGGTTATTAAAAATTCAAATAAACTTGTAATAGTGGATTTCTATGCGGACTGGTGTATGCCTTGCCAAATGTTAGGACCAGTTTTAGTAGAGTTTGATAAAAATAATAGTAATGTTGAAGTGTTTAAGGTAAATATAGACGAATCGCAGGAATATGCCATGCTAAATAATATAACCTCGGTTCCAACAATGATTATATATGCTGATGGTAAAGAAGTAGAGAGAGTAGTGGGGCTTGTATCTTTAGAAAAGCTAACAAACATAGTTTCATTTTACAATCTAAAAAAGGAAGACTAGAATAAGCTTTTGGGGTCGATTTTCTTTCCATTTAATGCTACTGCAAAATGCAGATGGGGCCCAGTAGTTGCTCCATTTGTGCATCTTCCAGAAGAGTCTTTATACTTAGTGTATGACTTTTCGTCAATATACTTTGGGCCAACGTTTGCAATTAGTTCTCCTTGTAGAACGTAGTCACCGAACACTTACAACAAAATTTGGAGAAACATGACCATACGTGCTTTCATATCCACCAGCATGCTTGATTTTAACTGTGTAGCCATTAGCTCCATTAAATCCTACAAAAGAAATTATGCCTGACATTGTGGCAGTGATTCTTGCACCTTGTGGAGCACCAATGTCGATGCCACCATGATATGAAGATGCGCCATTAGCTGGAGAAACTCTATATCCAAATGAAGACGTGATGGTATGATAGCCTTTTGTTGGCCACAAAAAGCTTTGAAGCTGGTCGCTAAAAGCTAATAGACTTTCGCTTGAGGAGACAATGTTGCCTCCTGTAAAGAAAAATGGAATAAAGAGAACAGAAACAATTACTGTAAGAAATATAGGAAAGAGAATAGAAAGATTAATAAAGGATTTCATAAAGCACAACCTTAGATAGTTATTTACTTCATCATATATGGTGATTTAAAACTTGTCAAAAAAAGTATAAAAAAATAGTGATTACTTGTAAAAAGTATAAACGCTTGAAAAAGAATTATATTGTGGGTATACTAAAAGTATACTAAAGGATGTGGAGGATACTTATGAATAATAAAGGTATAACACTAGTTACTGTGGTAGTTATTATAATTGTTATGACTATAATCGCAACGACAAGTATTATTGCTGGAAACAAGATTGTAGTTAATACAAAGGAATATAGTGATGAACAAATAGTAGAAAATGTCAGAGAAGCTGTTAAAAGGAAAAAGGCAGAAGTATTAATGCAAGGTTCTATTACACCTATAGGTGCTGGATACCCAGGTAAAGCTAATCCTGCAGTTGGTGATGGAAGCGTTATAGCTGAGGGATGGTATCAACTTGATGAACCAGAACTTCGTGCTTTAGGTGTCATGGAAACAAATGAAAGAATGCTAATTAATTACGAATATGAAGTTGTTCTTCCAATGCGTGATCCAAACTATTTCGAAAAATATCAATTAATCACGCTTGTCCACAAGATACAAAGTCAGTTTGAAAGTGGCGATGTTCAAGCTTATTTTGGCGAAGAACTATATGACGTTAGTTATGGAATGGGTAATATGTACGTTGACAAAGCTACAAACACTTCTTATGGAACAGGCTGGTTCTACGTTACTAGTGACGATATTCCAGCTGGGTACGAGCAATATACGGATTCTATTTCATGGCCATATTTATTTAATTATAATACGGGTGAATTTGTAGCTGCTTCAGGACTTGAGCATTTAGTAGTTCAAGATAGATAGTTTTAATAATACTTTAAGTGTCATTCTGCATAGGGTGGCACTTAAATAGTATAATAGGGGATTTAAACATGGAAGATAGATTTACCAATATAGAAGAGGATTTAAAAAGGTGCATCAATTGCAAAAATGCAAGTTGTGCTAAAGCTTGCCCACTTGGTGTGGATATACCCAGAATGATTGAACTAGCCAAAAATGGAGATTACGATGAAGCATTTAATGTTGAGTTTAATAAAAATCCATTTGGATTAATATGCGGAATAGTATGTCCACACGAGAAGCAATGCGAAGGAGCATGCGTGCTAGGAATAAAAGGCATACCTAACACCATTGGAAATATAGAAAGCTACATTTGTCAAAAAGAAATATTAGAAGGCAAAACAATTATTAACCTAGAAAAAAGTAATGAGCCTAAAGTAGCGATTGTTGGTGGGGGCCCTTCAGGAATTGCACTTGCACATTTTTTAAGTAGAGATGGCATAGCATCAACTATATTTGAAAAGGAAAATTATTTGGGCGGAATCTTGGAGTATGGTATACCAGATTTTAGATTAGATAAAAGTCTTGTTAAAAAGAATATAGAGTATTTACTAAATGATTATATCAATGTTGAGTATGGCAAAGAGCTAGTAGGAACAAGCCAAAAAGAAAATAAAAACCAAATCACAATTGATGATTTAAAGGACATGGGCTATGAATATATCTACCTTGGGATAGGTCTTGGGAAAAGTAAGAGCCTCCCAATAGAAGGTGTTGAAGAAGAGGGAGTTGTTCTTGCAAATGATTACCTTAAAGGCTATTCTGAGGGAAAACTTTCTTCAAATGATGAAAGAGTAATAATAATTGGCGGTGGAAATGTTGCTATAGACTCTGCAAGGACTGCCAATAAGCTTTCTGGCAAGGCTACAATAGTGTACAGAAAAGTTAAAGACAGAATGCCAGCAAACAAAAAAGAAATAGAAGAAGCGGAGCAAGAAGGAGTTAAGTTTGTATTTGAAAGCAACTTGACAAATATAAAGAGAGTTAACAATGAATTAGTCACAAGAGTTAATGACGAATATGAAATAGTATGCGACAAAATTATTCTTGCAATAGGAAGCGGACTAGATAAAAATTCTTTAGATGAAAAAATTGAGTTAGATGAAAATGGATTTGTTAAAGTAAACGAAAATTACGAGACAAGTATCAAAAATGTTTTTGCAGGTGGAGATATAGTTTATGGAAATTCTACAGTTGCTTCTGCAATTAAAACTGCAAAAGATGTATCAATAGCTATTATTAAAAACATAAACGAATTACATAAATAAATTACATATACTTCACATAACGAAACGTGCGCAACGCTTGCGGCTCTAGCAACACAAACTTCCTATTTCTTTTGACAAAGCATTGCTAATATGCTACAATCAAAATCGTAGTTTTAAATAGGTGGAGGGATGGTTTATGATTGAGAAGAGCAATATTAATGAAGTTAAAAAGAATATAGAGGACTGTGTTGGCCAAAAGGTTATACTTCGTGGTAGTCTTGGAAGAAATAAATCATTTGAAAAAGAAGGAACATTAGTTAATGCTTATCCAAACATGTTTTTAGTTAAAACAGACAATGGCTTGGAAAAGCTTAGCTACAGGTATGTCGACGTTCTTACAAGAACTGTCGAGCTTAGCGTAAACAATGGAGGTAAGTTTGACTCAATACTTAACGTTATTGATGGTCAAAATCAAGGCATGATTCTTTAAGAATATTAAAGCAACTAGCGTAAGCTAGTTGCTATTTTTGCGCTTATTTTTCTAACAATAAAAAAGCCTGTAGTTTGCATTTCCGTATATTTACATTATTTTTACATTATTATTACAATGAGGATAATTTATTGCATTAATATCTAATAACTAATACAATAATTCTAGGATAATTGGATAAAGTATTGTATCCGTAAAGATTTATATAGATTGCACAACCACAAAACAAAGATAAAGGTGTGAAAAAATGAACAAGAATTTACTATTTAGTAAAATATCCATTTTAACAGTGATTTTATGCGGGTGTCTTATGGCATTTTCTAGTTCTTTTGCGCTTTGGTGGGGAACACCGGGCTATGAATGGGCTCTTAGAAACGGACTTACTGGTCAAAAGACTCACAGTCAGCTTCAGACAGAAGTTGAGTTAGATGACTTGTATGCTACGATTCTTAAGTATTTATCAATGAAGAACGTTACGCCTAGCACTAGAAAAATTCACCATACCGATAAAATGATTGATATGGATCCTGTTGCTAAAGGTATAGCTGATATTATTAATGAGTTTAATAGCAAAAATCATCTTACAATTATGGAATTCTACAATGTAGAAAGCTATGCTGATGATGGTTACAAAACACTTGATAAATATAGAGACTTGTCACAGTACTTAACTCGTGCAGATCTTAAAAATATCGATACATTTTTCAGACTTTCAAAGTATAGAGCAGCTATGCTAATTGAGAGTAGAGCACAAAGAGAATATGCTCTTTCAAGACTTGGTTATGTTAAAAATGCCAAGGTTATTGATTATGGTATTTTACCTTATACCGAAAAGGTATCTAGAAAAGAGTTCTTACTAATTATGTACGATTTGCTTTCTAAGAACTCTAGGTCAGAAGACAATGTAATTGATTCGTTCTATGACACGGGCGTACTTATAGGTTATGAAACAGGATTAGAACTTGATAAAAAACTTTTATACTCAGAGATGTATTCTTTCTTATACAGATTTGAAGTATATGATTTTGATTCATCTGGAAAGAAGAATGCACTTACTGATTTACCTACTTATATATCTAATGCAATTTCTGGTACAGTTAGTAAATCAGATTTCATCGCATTCCTTGATGACGTTTATGAGAATACAGACCATCAATTAAACTTAATCTCAAGGATAGAGAGTGAGCTTGGTGATAACTGGACACTTCGTGAAGCCGGTGATTACTTAAATGAAGTATACGCAAAAGAAGGCTTCAAATATACAAAGGATGGCAACACAGTTTCAATTACAAAGTCAAGATAAAATTTTTAAAGGGGTATAGGATATGGCAAGTTGCTTAGGTATTAGCGTTGGAAAAAATCTAATTAAATATGCCAAATTGTCTAAAGAAAAAGGGCAAACCTCATTATCTATCGATGGATATGGTGTTAAATTCTATGACATCCTATCACAAACAATAGCTGAAATAATTGCTGAAACAAAGAGTGATGACGCAAGTATTAGCGTATGTATTACATCAGAAGATTACGAAAAAACAGAGTGCTTCAAGCAGATGAAAGCTAAGGATAGAGAGACATTCTTAAACTCAGAATTTGAAGAGATTTGTCAAAAGAAGAGTTTAAGCCCAGGAGTACTAGACACAAGATTTGTTCTTGCAGAAGATGTTATGAACCCAGACCAATACAAAGTAATTTGTGTTGCAGCAGGTAAGGTAGAGCTAAATAACCTATGGCAAGCATTAAGCAAGTATAAATTTGACAGTATATCAGCAGTTGGTACATCAATTACTAATTTACTTAAAGAAAAGGGTGCAGGTGAGAACTGCTTAATTGTCAACATAGAAGACGATACAAAACTTACATACGTAAAAAATGGAGAAATAAATGAATTAATCCAGATTCCAGTAGGAATGGATGAAGTTATTTCAAGATTAGCAGATAAATATAATTCTTATGCTAGAGCTTATGAAGCTTGCAAGGGCGTTGATGCTTATGCAGATTCAACTACAGAGTATTCATTAGATGATGATGCTCAAAGCATTAGAGATGTTTTAATGCCAATGCTATATGACTTAAAGCAACGTATTATTATGGAAGTTGAACCATTTATTGGCGAAGTTCAACAAGTGTATATTACAGGTACAGGTATTATTATTAATAACATAGATTTATACTTACAAGAAGCATTCAAAGGATGCAAGACTGAAATCCTTGTACCATATTTTGTTAATAAAGAGCGTAGTAGTTTAAAAGATGTACTTGAAGTTAACTCAGCTTTAGCTGCATCTAGCTACTGCTTAGATGGAATTAATAAAGATTTAGACTTTTTAGCTTCAGGTAACTATTTAAAGAAAGAAGCTAGAAGCAAAAAGTTTGAACCAAAAGCAATTTTTGGTGCAATAAAAGAAAAAGTTGATGATTTAAACCAAAAGACACTTAAGACTAGAAAAACTGGTAAGAAGAAAAAGAAGACTATCGAATTCGATAACGAAGTCGAAAATCTTGGCCAGCTAGGTGGCGCAGGCGAGTATTCAGCACCTCAGTTCGAAGAAGATGTTGAGTATTATGACCCAATGGCAGAGTGGTTCATAAGAATCGCGTTGGCACTATTCGTTGGTTGGATTGCATATACAGCTGGAGCATGGCTTGTGGAGTCAAATTTGGATAGTAAGATTTTAGCAGTATCTAATAATATTGTTAAAACTGAAAATGAAATTAAGAGAGTCAATAGTGATTCAGATGCTATTTATAGAAAAGCGTCTGAATACAAGGAGAAAACAGCAAGACTTCAGACTTTAATTAATACTATTAGATTGAAGAAAGAAAGAAACTACGAGGTTCCTAACTTTTTAAGTCAGTTAATGTTTATCATTCCTTCGAATGTTAAGGTGTCATCAATTCAAATTCCTTATAACGGGGGCAAGCGTGTGACTCTTGAAGCTTCATCTGGAATGTATGCTCAACTTGGTTATTTCGTTTCGAGACTTAAGCTTTCGGGAATACTTAAGAACGTTGAGATGGAAGTTGTTGATATGTCTTCATCAATTGTTATAAAAGTTAGTGGGGTGCTACCATGATAAGAAAAGTTTTACTACTTGTTTTACTTGTGCTTCTTGCAGTTGGTTTATTTAGCTCATTCACTCACGGAGTTTCGCTAAAGTTTTTTGGAAACTCTATTGAGACAAGTTCATACTCTACAATAGTAGACAAATCTAAACAGTTTGTTTCAAAAAGAGCAGAACTTGAGAGCAAAAATAATACCGATTACAAGCAAGCATTAGCTAAACAACAAGCAGAGAAGAGTAACTTTAAAGTTAATAAGGCAGCGTATGATGAACTTGCTAACAGAGCATCTGTTGAGGAGATAAGACAAGCAAATCAAAAGGAAGAGTACTACCTTGATTATTTGTGGATGAAGATTGGTACTTATGCAAATACTGACGACGTTAAAGTTAAGATTTCTCCTGATTATAATAAGGAGCTTATTGACTTTGACGTTAGCGGACAGTATATAGCAGTTATCAACTTTATTTATGATTTAGAAAATGACAAGGAACTTGCTTTTAACGTGGACAACATTGTTATGCAAGGTGGTAGTTCGGACAAAGTCACTAAGGCAAATTTTATAGTTGATAATGTAAAGATAATAACATCAGAACCTAAGGCAAACTAAGGGGGAGGTTGAAATGCAAATTGTTTTAAGAATACTTAAAGAAATAGGTATTGCCATTTTATTACTTGGAATACTATTTGGCCTTGGTATGTTCTTATTTAGAAGCCAGATTCCTTTCTTGTCGGTTAATATTCCTGATGCAGTTTCTTATCCAGGAATTGCAATGTCAGACTACGATATTAAAGGCGACTTGGAGGATGAGACAGACCCAACAAGAACTTATACAGCTTCAAATAGTAGCCTAAGGGAAATGGAAAAAGAGTACTTAGTTTTAACTGGTGCTGCAAATCCATTCTCATCTAGAGGAGATGGTAGTAAGGATATACCGACAGAAACAGTTACAATAAAAAATGAAGCAAGTTCAGAATCATCGGCTGTTTCTATTTCAGAATCTTCAGAGGAAACTTCTACTGATGCTGGAACGACTCAAACAGAGTCAGCTAGCACAGGTGAGCAAGGTAAGTCTTTGGAGTAACTAATTTTGAGTAATAGGTAGTATTTAATATGTGATACTTGATAAGCATATTATCACTACTTTTTACTACTATATGGGGTAATACATATAGTACATAAAATGCTTTATAAAGCAAATTATTTTAATTCATTTACTAAGGAGGATTTTATAATGAAAAATTCAAAAGGTGTTTCTTTGATAGCTCTTATTATAACAATTATCGTTATAATCATATTAGCTGCTATCGTTATGAACGCATCTACATCTACAGTAGGTAATGCACAATACGCTAGATTCGCACAAGAATTTGGTGA
>JAEEYG010000021.1 GCA_016291695.1 Clostridia bacterium
TCCTTACATGTATCAATATTTATGACATGAATCTTGTCACCATACTTTTCTTTAATCTCATCTGCCAACTTCAAATATGCATTTTGCTGATTTACACTACTTTGTTTATCAAATTTCGCATACTTAACAACTGCTTTGTCACTTCTTAGAAGACGTCTTTCAAACTCATCTTCATCACCTAAATATAAAGTAATGTAGTAAATATCAAAATCAAAATTTGCAAACCTATCTAGAAACTTAAAAAACACATCATCATAAGAAAACTCTTTGAATCCTAGTCTGCAATAAACAAGCTCAGTAAAAAACGTCCTATCAAACAAAAGATTAATATCTTTATTTTGAAGTTTCTCCATGTAATCTAATAAGTCTGTATACATCTCAACTGACTTTTGCTTTCCGCTAGGACTACTATCCCTTGTACCGTTTAATCTATAAAGATTTGTGTATGGTATCTTATGTCTTAAATAATCAGTAATTGTAGTTTTACCTGCTCCTTGTGGTCCTTCTATAACAATTAATTTAGAATTCATTATTTCACACCCATTTCTATCTATAGTTACTCTGTAATAAAGTAAGAATCTTCTTCTGCCTCATGAGAAAGAATTTCATCACGTTCTTCTTTTGTAATAACATCATACAAAACCATTGCATATAAAACCTGACGTTGACGTTCCTTTGCGAGCTTTAAACTATGAATTGGATTATACAAAGAAGGCGCATTAGGAATGCCAGCTATCATAGTTGCTTCATAATCAGTGAGCTTATTAGGCTCTTTTTTATAATAAAGGTTTGAAGCTTCTTTTAATGTATAGCATCCGTTGCCATAAAAACATGTATTAATATATAGCTCAAGTATTTCATCTTTTGAACATTCTTTTTCAAATTCGAAAGACATAAAAATCTCTGCAAATTTTCTTTCTAGCTTTCTTTCCTGAGTAAAGTAAACGTTTTTACAAAGTTGCTGAGTAATAGTACTTCCACCTTCAGAAAGTGATTGTGACGTGATGTTATTAAAAATCGCTCTACAAATTGAAAAGTAATCAACTCCCGAATGGTAGTAAAACCTATGATCTTCAACTGCAATAACAGCGTCTTTATATATCTTTGGTACATCATCAAGTAAAACATAATTATCTTTTGATTTTAACTGTTCTATTTTTTCACTAATTGGAACTTGTTCTAATGCTTCTTTGTACATACTATATCCAACTACTGTATAAAAAGCTAAAAATGAAATACAAATAGCAAGAATAAAAACTATAACTTTAATTATTATTTTAAATACTTTCATATTTCCCCGCTAAATACATATATTCCATAGTATTATATCGTAAAAATCACTTCCGGTCTTGAAATATGGGGATAATTTAACATATATGTAATATTCTTAGTTAGTTGCATTAGTTACCATAAAGTGAAGTGGATAACTAAAAAACACCTTGTATTTCTACAAGGTGTTTCGTTATTATAGTAAACCATTTGCTCTCATCCATCTGATTCTTTCAGTATGGTCTAAAATCTTCTTTCTTAAACGAATATTCTTAGGTGTAACCTCAACTAATTCGTCCTCGGCAATATACTCTATAGCTTGCTCTAGAGTAAATAATCTAGGTGGAACAAGTCTTAAAGCATCATCACTTCCTGAAGCACGAGTATTAGTTAAGTGCTTTTCTTTACATACGTTGATTTCAATGTCTTCGTTACGAGGGTTCTCGCCAACTATCATTCCTGGATATACGTCTACACCAGCTCCAATAAATAGTGTTCCTCTTTCTTGTGCATTATAAAGTCCATAAGTAATAGATTTACCCGCTTCAAATGCTATTAGCACTCCTTTTCCACGAGTAGACATATCACCCTTATAAGGCTCATAACCATTAAATACATGGTTCATAACACCAGTACCTTTTGTGTCTGTCATGAATTCATTTCTATATCCAATAAGACCTCTAGCTGGTATCTTGAACTCTAGTCGTGTATAGCCTTGCTCACCAGTAACTAAGTTAGTCATCTCTGCTTTTCTTTGACCAAGCTTTTCAATAACTGTGCCAGAGAATTCATCAGGAACATCAATCACTAGGTCTTCGATAGGCTCACATTTAACTCCGTCAATTTCTTTATAAATAACAGTAGGTCTAGAAACCATAAGCTCAAAACCTTCACGTCTCATGTTTTCAATTAAAACAGATAAATGAAGTTCACCTCTACCAGAAACAATGAAGCTATCTGGGCTATCTGTTTCTTCAACTCTTAATGATACATTTGATTCAAGTTCTTTAAATAATCTATCTCTTAAATGTCTTGAAGTGATGAATTGTCCCTCTTTTCCAGCAAAAGGACCATTATTAACACTAAACGTCATTCTTAATGTAGGCTCATCAATATCAACAAAAGGAATAGGCTCTGGATTATTAGGATCTGCAATAGTCTCTCCAATATTAATATCTGGGATTCCAACGACTGCAATTATATCTCCAGCTGTTGCTTCCTCAATCTCAGTCTTTTTAAGTCCAGCATAAGTGTAAATCTTACTAATCTTAAGTTGTTGAACTCTGCCATCTTTTCTGCAAACGGCAACTGGTTGATTAGCCTTAATTAAACCTCTTTCAAGACGTCCAATAGCAATTCTTCCAACATAATTATCATAGTCTATACTAGATACTAGCATCTGCATTGGGCCTTCTAAAGTAACCTTTGGTGAAGGAACAGATTTCAAAATAGTATCAAAAATAGGTTTCATGTCTGTTCCCATTGAAGAAGTATCATAAGAAGCTACGCCTTGTTTTGCAGAAGCATAGATAACTGGAAAATCAAGTTGTTCTTCACTTGCAGCTAAGTCAAAGAATAAATCATAGACTTCATCAACAACTTCTTTTGGTCTTGCACCTGGTCTATCTATTTTATTTAAAACAACTATAGGTTGAAGGTTAAGATTTAAAGCTTTTCTTAAAACGAATCTAGTTTGAGGCATAACACCCTCAAAAGCGTCTACTAATAGAATTACGCCATCTACCATCTTAAGAACTCTTTCAACTTCTCCTCCAAAATCTGCGTGTCCCGGTGTATCTATGATATTAATTTTGGTGCCATTGTACATAACTGATGTATTTTTTGCTAGAATAGTAATACCTCTTTCCTTTTCGATATCATTAGAGTCCATTACTCTTTCATCAACATGTTCATTTTCTCTAAATGTTCCAGACTGTTTTAATAGCGCATCAACTAGAGTCGTTTTACCATGGTCAACATGGGCTATTATAGCAACATTTCTAATATCCATTTAAAAGTCTCCTTAATTTATACATTAATGATTATAAGTAAACATTTTATGTATACTTCAATTTTATTTATGTAGGGAATAGTAAACTACCATTCCCTACAAAGATTAATTCATGGGTATCATCCCATTATTAAGTTCATTAGGAACAATTCTGCTATTTTATTATTCTTTAGCTTCAGTATTTTCTGTAGGTAAAATCTCTAGTTGTTCGCCTTCAGCATCTTTAAGAACTGTCTCTTCAGTAGCAGGAGCCTTTTCTTCTGATTTTTCAGTAGGCTCTTTCTCTGCTTGTTCTTGAGCTTGGTTTGCAGGCTCTTCTTCAGGCATTCTTTCTTCCATTTCTCTGATAGAAAGCTCTATTCTCTTCTTATCTAAGTCTATCTCAACTACTTTTGCTGTAACCATTTGTCCCATCTCAAGAACATCTTGTGGCTTTGAAATTCTCTTGTATGTGATGTTTGAGATGTGAACTAGTCCTTCTAATCCATTAGATAACTCAACAAAAGCACCAAATGGCTTCATAGATACAACTTTAGCTTCAACAACGTCTCCTACCTGGTATGGAACATTAAGCCATGGATTGTCCTCAGCCTTTCTGTAACCAAGTGAAATCTTTTTAGTGTTCTCATCTATTGAAAGTACTTTAACTTTGATTTTATCTCCTACTTTAAGAACTTCTGAAGGATGCTTAATTTGCTTCCAAGAAATCTCTGAAATATGTAAAAGACCATCTAATCCGCCTAAATCAACAAATGCACCATAGTCTTTAAGTTCCCTAACTGTTCCTTCTAACTCAGCTCCAACAGTAGCTTTTGACCAAACCTCTTTTTCAGCCTTTTCACGAGCCTCTTTAACAAGTACTCTTTCGCTACCAATTATCTTTCTCTTCTCTTGGTCAAACTCGATTATCTTAACTTGAAGTGTCTTTCCTCTGTATTCATCAAGGTTTTCAACCTTTTTGCCAAGTTGAGAAGCTGGAATAAATATTCTTATGCCATTGCTCTCAGCTGTAACACCACCATTTACTACGTTTGTAACTTTTGCTGTAATTGGCTCGCCAAGCTTAACTCTAGCCTCAAATTCTTCTCTTAATCTTTTTGTTTGAAGCTTCTTTGTAGATAAAAGTACATTTCCTTTACCGTCATTCATTTTTAAAATGAATACATCAATCTTATCGCCTGCTTTATACTTACTAGCTGGCTTTTCAGATTCGTCGTAAGAAAATTCGTCCTTTGGGACAATACCATCTGCCTTATATCCTAAATCAACGAATATTTCATCGTTAACAATATCAACAACTGTTCCTGTAACTTGTGTTCCTTCCTCTAGACTCTTTAGAGAGTTCTCATATAACTCTGCAAAATTTTGTTCTTCATTTGCCATAAAAAATATCAATCCTTTCTAATTATCTGCTAATATAGGCCAGATAAGGCCTAAAAATTGTTGACAAGTCTTCAAGTCAACAAATAGTATTATCTTATAATTTTGACTAAATGTCAATTAAATATGGACTAATTTATTGAATAATTGGTGTACAAATATTGAAGAAATATGGTTAAAGCAGTATGATTGAGAAAATGAGTGTGTTAAGGAGAATATCATGGAAAAAATAAGACTAATACTGGCTTCGAGCTCAAAATGGAGAAAAGAAATCATTAATATGGCAGGACTTAAATGTGAACAAATTCCAAGTAGCGGTGACCCTAATATAGAGTTTAAAGACCCTGACGACTATGTAGAAAAGCTTTCTTTTGCCAAAGCATCAGAGGTTGCTTCAAAAGTGGAAGATTCAGTAATTATTGGTGCAGATACGATAGGCTATCTAGACGGAAAAGTATTTGAAAAGCCTAAAAATAGAGATGAAGCTTTTGCCAACATGAAAGAACTATCTGGAAAAGTAAACTATGCTGTCACTGGTTGTACCATAATTGATCAAAGAAGCGGGAAATCAGTTACCTTCTGTGAAAAAGTCAAAGTCTACTTTAATGAAATGACAGATGACGAAATAAACTGGTATATTGACCATGAAAAGACAGTATATGATTGTGCCGGGTATTCATTGGAGACCTGTGCTTCACTTTTTACCCCTAAAATTGAGGGAGATTATAAGGCTATAATTGGACTTCCAATTTGCAGAATATACGAAGAACTAAAGAAGATGGGCTATAACATCTCAGATTTAGAAACTTTATAAAAAAGTATTGCAAAAACGTGAAAAATAGGATAATATTAATAAGCGTTTTGAGTAATCGGGGTGTGGCTCAGTTGGTAGAGCGCGTGGTTTGGGACCATGAGGTCGCACGTTCGAACCGTGTCACCCCGACCATAGTTCAATTCGTTGAGCTCTTAGAGTAGCAAGCTATTTAAAGTTTGCTACTTTTTTGTTGCTCAAAAAAAGGTACCAAAAGGGTACCAACTTTCTAAAAAAAGACAAAAATGGTAGGTAATTGCGAATCGAATGCAAACTTCCTCAAACAAGGCGTGCTACCATTACACCATTACCTAACACTATTGTTTTACTTCTTTAATCTATTCTTGTACTTACTTTTATATGCTAAAACTTAGGCGCACTCTAGTGCGCCACTACGAACCAATTATAACCATTTTGTAGCGGACAGTAGTGCTGTCCATGTTGAGCGATGCTCGCCACTACGGAACTTTGCATCAAAATTCAAGTACCCAATACCCTACATAATCGAGTACCCCTTAAAAGAAGCAATCGTATAGCCAATCATTAGTACTGCACAAGCAACCATAATAGCTCTCTTAGCATATTTGTTATCAATTGAAGCGTAAATAATATATAAAGGTACGCAAGACATCACATATCTAGGCCCACTAATTAGCCAACCATGCATATACGATAAGAATAAATACGCTCCACCATAAGCGATTATTGAAGGACTAATTTTCTTATGTAATCCATAAAACAAGAAAAGCATACATGCAAAAAATAGGAAGATTTGTACCCAATAAATAATTAACGACAACCCTTCATAATCAAGTGCCATGTTATATTGTTGTGTAAGATTTGCAGATATCCAATTTGCTTTGTTATACCAAGGCGCTGCCTCTTCATGCGCGATAAAAGAGAAATAGTCGCCCTGAACAATCTTATTGATTAATAAATAGCAACCTGTTCCAAAAGGAACTAATAAAGCAGATAAATATGTAAAGCCAAACTTATGATTTGCTTTTATATCAAGTATAATTTCATAAATCATTGGGACAAACAACGCAATACCTTGTGACTTAGATAATGTTGCCAAGAAGCCACAAATTCCAGCTATTCCCCACTTTTTCTCTTTTGTAAAGAATAAACACATTAAAGATAGCATAATAAATAAGCTTTCTGTGAATACTGAAATTAAGAAAATGCCAAAAGGATAAAGGATATATGCAACCACCCCATCTAATGCTTTTTCTTCGTTTAATTCTTTACGTGTCAGTCTATATAAAAAACAAGCTGAAAATCCCAAACAAATATTTGAAATAATAGTGCCTGAAACAAAAGCGTTCTTTGTGATAAAAGTTAATATTGAAATCAATAATGGGTATAAAGGATAAAAGACTATATCTTTGACATCTTCGCCTTCACTAACATAGCCATTTTCAGCAATGTTTAAATAATGCGGAACATCTCCACATTTAATATATGCTTCATTATAAGAAGTAAAAAAATTCGAAACACTATAGTCATTATTGGAAAATACAAAAGCGAAATACAATACTATCCAATGAATAGCAACTGTAGCAAAAAATATAATCAAATACTTCCTTAAAGAATTCTTTTTATCATCCATATTAAACTCTATATGTCAGAATGACATTTCCTCCTATAAATACAAATTTAATGGTGCCTAAACCATATAAAGTATAAATACTCCATTCAGGATTGTATTAATCAAGCATATTGAAAGTTCTGCTTCATAACAAATCATTTTCTTTCTAGTGCAAATATAAAACATCAAAATAATAGCCATCGGAACAATGAATTCTACAATACCAACCAGATTAAAGATCAGTCCTATCACACTAACAAAAATAAAGCTTACTGTTGGGAGAACAAAACATGCGATGGTTTTAGAACAATTTTTCATAAACAAGTTAGCTATTAATACTATTAGAGTAACAAAGCCTAGTACATGAGTAATACATGATAAAAGTGAAAGAGCAAGCAAAACAAATTTATGATTCTTTTCAAAACTCAAAACCATAAAGAACAGTGAAATAAGCATCATGCACAATGATATAGGGCACGGCAAAAACATAAGAGCACTACAAGGTATGCAAAGAACCATATCAAATAATTGAACTGTTCTTTTATCTTTGTTAGTCTCCTCATCATTAAATGCTTTAGACGCAAGATTTCCTAAAGCGAAAAAAGTCACAATTCCAGATAAAAAACTAATGTAAAATGCACTATTCAATGTCTGATTAAATAACACTTTGGATAGTAAATTTGACAATAAATAGTACAACGGAAATTGTCTTTTTTCAAAAACCTTTTCCAGAGAATAATCATTAATTATATCTATCGAATCACTGACAGGAGCTTTATGCCATATGCTCTCAAAATCAAAAGGAGACTTAACTTTTCCAGCAAATACGCCTGATAATAAACTAGCAACAAATATTTGTATTAGTCCAACTACGGCTCCAAAAATAATAAAGTGCATTATTCTACTATTCATTTTTTCTTTTAAGTCAAAAGTATCTATAATAAGACGGAAAAACAAAGTTGCAATTAGAGCAACCATTAGTAATCCGCCGATTTCACCAATAAAATTAGCCATATAGCTTTTCCTTTCAAGTCAAGATAATATCTATAAATAATAATATGCCTATAGAGCCTTAAAATCAACTTATAAAGCAATTATAAGCTTGTAATTCTTGCATTAAAAAAGATATCATATATGAGTTCAACTTTTTTAAACAAAAAAAAGCCCGCCGCTGCGTTCCAAACGCAACGGCGGACAGATGGACACTCATGGCACGCGCCGGCGAATGTCCTTGATGACCACCACCAGAGAAACCACCAATGTCCCCACGATAATGTAACCAAGGTAGAATGTCACGATGAAAATAAGCCACATTACCAGTCCCACGAGAGATGTCGTGACAATGGCTCCAGCCTGTGTCAGAGCCTTGTCAGTCACCTTCTGGAACACCAGCACGAAATTCCTGTCATAAGTCGCTTTCGCGGTCATCTTGGAAGTCTGAAATTCCCAAATGTACTCGTCTCCAATCGTATACAAGGTTCCATCCCTGGAGTATACGATGGTGGGATCCATCGTGAAGCCACGAAGCAGAGAATCTACCTCATTGATTTCCTCTGCAGTAGCGGGAGTCTGGTCAATGGTTCCGTAAAACCAGATTGAAAACCAGACTGCAAGACCAAGCGCTGCGATGAGCAGGACGACGCGCTCCCAGTGAAGCTTTTTCTCAATGCAACGAGCCCAGAATCTCCGGATCATCCAGAATCACTCTTCCTTTCTTTGTCCAGATCCAATAGCAAAAGCTGCTAAACCGTTTCTTAGCAAACTCTTGCTAGAACAAACAGAACTATGATTTCCATTAATTATATTAACATAATATCGACAAAATGTCAACAATTTAAGCATTTTAAGCTATAATCTAAAAAGTAACCTTAAGTCCCGTCAAAAATGCCCAAATTTTCCATTTTTAGCCCTTAGAAAGGCTATTTTTAACCCTATTTTAACAGCTTTGCCACCTTTTCAGGTATGCTTCTAGGTGTTCTTATAAAACCTAGGCCATTTTCCTTTAAAAAGCCATATGAATACTCGCCTTTTTTGTATTTTTTAAGCAATTTAAGTTCCATGTCCCTATTAGAATAAATCTTTAGATTTACGGCTGTAATTTCACATTTGTACATTATTTGAGAGTAAGGTGCACCAACATATATAAACACGGTGTCACCAACTTTGGCATCTTTTGGCTGCTTGTACCAAACAAACCTATCATTACCTTCGACATAACTAATAACATCAAATATGCTTATATTTGATGGCACAATGTAGCTTCCAGATTTTACTGTCATACTATAACTTGCATCTAGAAGCTCATACAATTTCTTTAGGTTTGTTTTGTTATCTAAAATGATTGTAATCCA
>JAEEYG010000137.1 GCA_016291695.1 Clostridia bacterium
CATCTTCTGCAATATTTGTGAGAATTATCCCCTATAATAATTATGATCTTCCCACCTTTCTATATCAGACCTCTTATCCTTGTTTTTATCTTCATCAGGTACAATCTTATTAAGTAATTTGTAGAGAAGTACCAAAAGAAAAGCAAATAATAAACCAAATAGTTCCATATATGTTTCGTCTTTTATTTTCTGATCAAATCAAATGTTTGGCAATGGACAACGTCTAATTTCAAAAGTGACATGAGCCTCTTCACTGCCATAACATCTCTAGGCTTATCATAGACAGAGAAGAACCAATCTGCTTCACAGGATATACATTTATTGATCTCTGTAAAATATGGGAGATCCATTTCACTAAGGGAACATCCGTATACAATAACCTTGATAATTGATGATTTTCTTATTTTATCAAAGAAACCACTATTTTCTTTTATATGTTTACTTGTGTCCTTATAAATACCATGATAATAATTCTCTATTTTTTCAAATGCGACGTCTTCCACAAATGTATCACCTATAATAGCTTGGCTATGATTTGTATCGTGTCCGTAAATATAATGATCAGAAACGTATCTTCTACCATGGATATGGCAAATATTCTCATTAGGTATCTTAAATATATTTTCTAATGTTTCTGTATAGTTAAATGAAAAATAGAGCGCTTCTTTTTCAAAATATGGAAGAGAAGTTTCTCCCCCATAAATTGCTAAAGAATTAACCCATGCATGAAAACATACGTCTAAATCGGATAATATCGAAGACAAATAAGTATCAGGACTATCTTCTATATCATAAGCATAGTGTGGCAATTCCTCATAATCATCAATGTTAAGCCCAATTTGACAATAGTCCATTACGCCATCCCGATCCATTTTCCCCAAAGCATCCTCAAAATCACTCCACAAAAGAGGATCCCCATTGTCGTCAAGAGCAGGGAAGATATTCTCCAATTGATTCGAAAGCATTGCTCCATTTGTCCATTGAGAAATCATATAGTTGTGGAAATCTTGATAAGAGGATGCTATACCAAGATACCTATCAAAACCATTGCCAATTATGAATAATGTTCTGTTCATTAATAGGCCTATTCAAATAACACCATATTTGTTTCTTTAATTTTATTGTTGTGTTCACGAATGATAGATGCATATGAATCTGGATGCATGATCATACTATTAAGCGTCAAAGAAAAATCTTTTTCATTCCAGCATATATTGACTAACTCATTCGCAAAAACGATTTCAGATACGTCATTTTCATATGATTTATAATAAGAGTCTAATTCGTGAAAGACTAATGTAAGAATATGATCTTCTTTACTATAATCTTTCATATACGCTGAAAATGACTTTTGTTTAAAATCTTCCTCAAGTTTATTTGCTTCTTCTTGCCATTTAGTTCTATCTGGATATTGGTCACAAAACCATTTCTTTTCAGTCCTTTCATCATAATGGTAAAGTGTAATATCGATTGCAGGAAATAATTTTTCCAAATACTCATCCATATATAGGTAGTCAGACCTCATGTATGTTGATTCTGACAAATAATTATCGGATCCACGATGTGTAACACACACGTTTGATACTTTTACAGACATACTATTAATTATCTTTGGTATGTCTAACTCATCTATTTTCTTCTTTATATTAAAATAAATACGAATCAAGTCACTTTTATCAGGCCGTTTACAAACCGTTTGCTCATGGTTAAAACATCTTCTTTTAAGCAAATACTTACTAGCAAAATTCAGTTCCAGATTTAGAGTAAATTTTTTATCTTTAATCCATATATTGCTACAATAGCGCTCCTGATTTTCATAAACTATCTGACGTCTATGTCTAAATATCATTTTGTCAGGCATAGTGTCATCTGCAGAAAATGAAGAAATAGTAGAAGATCCAGTTTTATCATCTATTAATTGAAAAGAAGATAACTTATCTACAAACCTAACTTCATTCTCCTCCATCTTGAAAATTTCGGATAACTCAGGATTAATGGATATTTTAAAGCG
>JAEEYG010000022.1 GCA_016291695.1 Clostridia bacterium
AAAAAATAAGTAAAAACACATACAAATTATTATATAGATAAAAACAAAAAGCGTATGGCGGTTAAGCCATACGCTTTGTTTTTGGTTACTCTCCAACAACTTTTCTCTTTCTTACCTCGTAGAAAGAGATTTCGTTGTCGAAATCGTTTCTCGCCCACTCACAGCGAATCACATTGTACCTTTCACCATAAGCGTTCTTTCGGACTTGTACTTTGTACCGGAAGCAACTGCACTTTTCGTAGCACAGCGGATCAGAATTCGGAACAACGAAAATGAAGTTTCCAAATTCGCCCGAGGGATCCATCAGGAACACCACTGCGTCACCGGTCAGCGAAACTGCCTTGATTCTTGTGAACCACCAGCCTACATGGGTACCATTAAAGACCTTCTTAGCCATGGTCTCGTCTGGCATCTGCTTTGCGCGATGATACATGAGGTACCAGCGATCTCTGCTGGAATGATACACTCCCTCTACATAACCGCAGAATTTTACGCCATGTTTCTCCGTGGCGATGTCCATGTCATCGTACAGAAGAAGAAGTTCTACTTCCCCGTCATCCTCGAGAAAAATATACCTCGTACGATGTACTTCGGGCCGTTCGTCATCGAGAGTGATGTGGGTGATAAGTCCCTTTACTTTCCGGGAGAGCTTTGTGAACACGAAGCCATTGGTCCCGCGTTCGGTGTACAGGACCGCCACCCTGTCATAATCGATATACAGGATGTTCGGCACTCCGGCGTCATGAATGACATACTGGTAGAAGATCGTTTCTCCGTCAAAAGAAACAAAGTTCTTCGTCTCATAGTCATACAGGGCACCAGGCACCACAAATGCCTCCGAGTATTCCCCATCCGTTTCGAGAGGATAGAGGTTCAGTTTCATCTCCGTGATAAAGATGAACCGGGGCTCTCCATGATGAAGGAAAACATAGAAATTCATTTTCTCCACGTCTTCGATGGAATCCAGAAGCGTACTCACGTCAAGGCTATAGGGCTTCCGATTCAGGCTACCGCAAAGATAGCTCATCCCATTCTTGGTAACGAGTTGGAAACGGTTCGTCATGCACTGTTCCATGTTTGCACCTCCATAAATGTCGTGCGGTATCGTTTTGGAAATCGACGTAAGTATACCACAAAAATGCCCTTTGGTCAACGAATTATGTCAACATTTTATTTGTTTTTTAGTATTGTGTCAGATACCATAAGCCCTTGTGCAGCTGCTTGTGCGAGGCTTCTGGTAAATCCTGCCCCATCTCCTATAGCAAAATAGCCCTCTTTGCCATTTAGTCTAAATTCATCATCGGTTTCTGGTCTAGCACCATAGTATTTGCACTCTATTCCATATAGTAAAGTATCATAGTTGGCTGTTCCTGGTGCTATATTATTAAGAGCATGAAGCATTTCTATTATATTATCTAGCTGTCTCTTTGGCATGCAAAGGCTTAAATCTCCTGGAACTGCTCCTTTTAATGAAGGCTTTACAGTTGATTGTTTTAGTCTTTTTGCATCTGTCCTTCTTCCAAGTTCCAAATCACCTAGTCTTTGAACTATTACGCTTCCTCCAGAAACCATGTTTGCAAGACCTGCAACATACCTAGCATACTCAATTGGTTGATTAAATGGCTCGGTAAATCTAGTCGTTGAAAGTATTGCAAAGTTTGTGTTTTTGGTTTTCTTTTCTTCTGCTTTATACGCATGACCATTTACAGTTAGAATTCCTTCTGTATTTTCTGTAACAACTTCGCCCCTGCCATTAAAGCAAAACATTCTACAAACGTCACCATATTGTTTTGTTCTATATACTATTTTAGGTTCATATATCTTCTTTTCAAATTCATCCCAAATGCTTGAAGGAAGCTCAACTCTTACACCAACATCAACTTGATTATTCTTTAATTTTACATCATGTTTTTTGCACCATTTGCTAAAGAAATGACTTCCTGCTCTACCTGTCGCAAAAATTATAATATCGAATTCTTTGTCAAACTTTTCTGTTTCTTTGCCTTCAATGTTTTTATAAATGGCTTTCCTTCCATTCTCTAAGTCTTCAACATTACAAACATCAAAATTTGTTAGTATGCTTACTCTTTCCTTGCCCATCTTATTAATCTTTTCTACCATTTTTACCATGGTTTCAAAGTTGGCATCAGTTCCTAAATGCTTGCACTCTGATTGAAGCATGTGAAGGTCATGTTGTAAGCATCTAACTTTTAATTCGTTGTTTGGCATAAACCTGTCTGTCGTAGCACCATTTTCAACAAGTATAGCATCTGCTTTTTCTATATATGCTAATGTGTCTTCTCTGATATCTTGAAGCCACCCACCAAATTCAGTTGTTATATTATATTTTCCATCACTAAAAGCGCCGGCTCCTGCGACTCCTTCCATGATGGCGCACGTCTTACACTTTAAGCACACGTCGGTCTTTTTTTGTAGTATTGGGCATTTTCTATTCTCTAGGCTATTTCCTCTTTCAAATATGGTTACATCAACATCCTTAGAATTTTTAAGCAAATTATATGTAGCCATAAGTCCGCTAATTCCGCCACCAATAATACCGATATTCTTCATAAAACCAACTCCTTTAACGAACGTATTATACTACAAGAACTTTATACTTGCAAATTAACATAATTTGTGCTATTATACTTGAGCAATAAAAATCTAGGAGGGATTTTCTTGATGGATATTTCCAAGGATCTCGTCATCAGCGTCTGTGAACCCTATATCACTACCCAACGGGTGAAATCAAACCGGTCAACTATAAACCTCTGCGTTTTCGGTTCGTTCGATCTGGGAGAAAGTACGCGTTTTCTTTATGGTACCGAGGAAGATGTCTATAATTCCATTTTTCAAAACGGGGATCGCACATCATTTCCACTGACCTTTGCCGAGGAAAGAATTCAGCCCAATGGGGAAGCTTCATTCACAGTTCAGCCTATAAATTCATTCACTGATTCGGAGCTTGAGAGCATAATGGACACGATTGTTTATACACTTAGGTCTCAAGAAGTCATGTCCCACTATGCGTCTTCAAGATGCTAAAGATACTAAAAAGGTGGCTTTTATAAGCCACCTTTTTGTTTTATCTTTTAATTTTGTTTGTTGTTGTCTTTTCAAATTCTTTGTCTCTAATTATTATATCTGAAATATGTTTGTATACTGGCAATTCTTTTGTTTGTTCGTTAATGTCTCCTTTTAATTTTTTTGCAACATCAATATCTCCAAATTCAGCAACTGCATCTTTATTTAAAAAGACTTCTGCAACAAGGTTGTTTCCATTCATTCCATACTCATTTATAGCAGCTTTAACGATTACTTCTTGAACATAAGGAATTGCTAGAATATAGTTTTCAATTTCTTCTGGGTATACATTTTTTCCGTTTTCTAAAACGAAGAAGTTCTTCTTTCTTCCAACGATTTGAACTTGGCCTTTGTCTGTGATTCTTCCATAATCGCCTGTGTTAAACCAACCGTCTACCATTGCTTCTTTTGTTCTTTGCTCATCTTTGTAGTAACCTTTCATGACGATGTCACCTTTAACGCAGATTTCTCCTACTCCTTCTTCTGTGTCATTGATTGTTTTAACTTCACAACAAGACACTGGAATACCAACTGTCGCTGGATCATTTAATGTAGGAGTGTTAACTGATACAAGTGGAGAACATTCCGTAATTCCATAACCATTTTGCATAAGTATTCCTATGTCGTTAAAGAAATCTCCGATTTCAGCTCTTAATGGCGCACCACCAGAAATTAATTGCTTTAGATTTCCTCCGAAATTTTTTCTAATCGATTTGAATAGAATTCCTCTCAAATCTATGTGTGCTTTTCTTAGTTTGTTACTAATTCTAATTAGTTTTCTTAATAAATCTGCTTTGCCAGTCTTTTCTGCTGTACCCCAAATCTTTTTATAAAACATTTCTGCAAATGCAGGAACTATCATCATTAGGTTTGGTTTAAACTCTTGTAAGTTTGGCAATATGTTTTTTAAACTATCATTTATACATATTGTAGTATGATTGTGCATACCAATTAAGATATCACAAGAAGACTCATATGTGTGATGATATGGCAATACAGATAGAGCAACATCTCCAAGTGTTGTGATTTCAAGTGCTCCAGTTACTACTGAAACTAAATTGTGTTCTGTAAGCATAACTCCTTTTGCAAGTCCAGTTGTACCAGAAGTATAAATTATTTCTTTTAGCACATTAGTAGCATGTTCTTCTTCTTTGAACTTTCCTGCCTTCCAGCGTTTCTCGCCTTCTTTGACAAACTTACTATATGAAAGTGTTCCGCCCTCATCCTTTTCTTTGTCAAAAGCAATATATGTTTTTACTCTTGGACATCCATTTTTAATTTCATCTAAATGCTTTTCATATCTATTTGAATAGAACAAAACCTCAGAATCAGAGTGATTTAGTATTGTAATAATATCTTTGACTGGTAATTCTTTATCTATCGGAACAAGAACAGCGTCACTTTTTAATACAGTATAAAAGACTGTTATCCAGTTAAAACTATTTTCACCAATACAAGCAATGTGTTTACCTTTAGTGCCTATTTTATTTAATGCTGCTCCAAGAGAAAGTGTAAGCTCATAAAATTCTTTAAAAGTAACATCTACAATCTCTTTGCCTTTTCTATATCTAAAATTAAGTTTATTTGGGCAAGCAGCTACCGCCTTTTCTTGCATTTCCTTAATTGTTTTAACATGGTCAACTTTATATCTTTTAATATCTGCCATTTTTTCTTCCTCCTATTTCTAATTCATAGTATGTAATCTCTTGAAGTTAACTAGATTATATCATATGGCTTTTTTCATGTCTTTAGACTGAGTGGTCGAAAAAGCAAGTTTTTCTTGGAAAAGGGGAGCTCCGGGGACACGACAGTGAGCGACCGAAATGGGACCCTCTGGGGAACCTCTGGGGACACGACAGGGAGCGACCGAAATGGGACCCTCTGGGGACAGGACTTAAGTCCCGTCCCCAGAGGGTCCCATTTCGGTCGCTCCCTGTCGTGTCCCCAGAGGTTCCCTGTCGTGTCCCCGGAGTTTCCCCTTTTCCGAAAAATCTATTCTTCCTCTTCATCATTTTCTGACGAAATCTTAGCTATACTTGAAACTATTCCACCTTCACCAGTTCTAATTAATGTAACACCTTGTGTACTTCTTCCAAGTATACTTATATCTTTGCATGAAATTCTAATCATAACACCTGAATTTGTGATTAACAT
>JAEEYG010000138.1 GCA_016291695.1 Clostridia bacterium
ATATAGATTTTTCTATATATCTTTTTTTGGCTTAAAATGGTATAATTGAAGAAACTCAACCAACAGTTCGTGTTAATTTATATAATAATTCATTAAAATATAATTGAAGGAGGAAAGTATTATGGATCAAATCAAAATTGGAAGATTTATTGCTGCTCGTAGAAAAGAAGTTGGTCTTACACAACTAGAACTTGCAGAAAAACTAAATATTTCAGATAGAGCGATATCTAAATGGGAAACTGGAAAATCACTACCAGACGCTTCTATTATGATAGAGCTTTGTGAAATACTTGGTATAGGAATTAATGAATTATTTTATGGGGAGATGATTAATATGAACGAAACAAATAAAAAATATGATGAAATTATACTTGCTATGAAAAAAGAGCAAGAAGAAACAGCAAAAAGAATGCTTGCACTAGAATATGTTATTGGATTTGGTGCTTCAATTACATTTTTAGTTTTAGTATTTATAGCATCATTTATTGAAATGGTAGATTGGCTAAGAGTTTTACTTATACTTATTGGTTTTGTACAATTTGCAATTGCCATACCATTTGCAATAAGAATTGAACAAACTGCGGGATACTATGAATGTAATAACTGTCATCACAAATATGTTCCAACATTTTCAAGTGTATTGTGGTCTATGCATTTTGGTAGAACAAGATATATGAAATGCCCAGAATGTGGAAAGAAAAGTTGGCAAAGGAAAGTAATTTCTAAAGAATAATTTAACACAAAAAGAGAATACCAAATAATTGGTACTCTCTTTTTTTATAGTTACATGGTAACGTTTTTAGGATTGGTAATGCTTTCAGTCACAAATCTTACAACTTTACCATTCTTGATAACAGCTGTAGAGAATTTGGCAGATGGATATGATGTATTCTCGTTTAAAACGCCTTTATCATCAAATACCATACCTGCAGTTGATGTAATCATTATTCCGCCCAATCTTTGTAAACAGTTAACATGATAATGTCCGAATTGAACAAAGCATATATTGTAGTTGCGATTCTTTATGATGACATTGTCACTCATATTTTCGAATTGCTGCCACATTTCTTTCTCAATTTTGTATGACTTTGTGTATGCAAGTCTTCCTGTTCCATGCTGGATTCTCTTAACTACACCGTCTATGACTAAGTTTGCTACCATTTCATTGATATGATGGAAATCTATTCCTTTTTCGTTTAAAGCTCTTTGAACTAAAACGATTGGGTTAATAGAATCACCTTTTTCAAATGATAGGTCCCTTTCTCCATTAATACAGTAATATTTAAATTCTGGGAATTTAGAGAAAAGCTTTATAGCAATATCAGCCTGTTCTTGTGCAGTCTTTGCTGTAAGATACAAATCTTGTTTTTTATACGAAGGATGTCCTGCGCATAAATCGCCAGCAATATGAACGTTGGTTATACCTTCTTCTTTTGCAAGTTTTAGGATATATTCAAGCATTTCCATATCACAGAAAACACTACCAAGGTACAAGTCACTTATTTCTAGCCATTTTTCAGTAATTTCTTCGCTGTTTATGAAAGAAATTATTTCATAATTGTTCTCATTAAACTTAGTTATATAATATGTCTTATTCCTGTCGTTACAGTTAATATTTCCTGTTGCTGCTATCAACTCGTCCATCTGTTCTTGTGTAAGTTCTAACTCTTCTAAAGTACACGCTTTTGCACGCATTTTTGAAAGAGCATTAGATGCTTTTTGTGAGGTTAAAAAATCTTCTTTCATAGATTATCCCTCCTTCCTTTCCCAAGGATCAAAGAACTCTATCTTCTCCCTTGCTATTTTGTCTCCAATAATAGTAAGTTCAGTGAAGATTCCCCCTGTTTTTCCAGAAATACCCATTCTCTTTTCAAGATCACCATCGTGTTGGAAATTGCCCGGCATAATTATTCTTATACCGCTCATCGATAGTGAATAGAATGTATGAAAGTGTCCTGCTTGAATGCTTCGTAGGTTGTATATTTTGCCTCCTATTTCTACATCATTAAGGTTACTTTCAAATACTCTAGAAAGATACACTTGAACTTTATATGAAGCTGCTCTAGCTGCACCACCAGACAAGTGGATCAACCTAAATACAATTCCTGCATGAATTATATTTGCTTCGTAGGCGCTTAAGTAGGTAAATCTTTTACCTTTTTTTGCCATCTTAGCCTCCAAGTACTTAATTGGATCTAGCCCACCTTTCATACAAAATGATTGGTCATGGTTACCCATACTGGCTATATACCAAAAATCGTACTTTTCAAGAACTGCCATCAGTTCATTGATTTGCTCGATTGCTTTGTTGTGTTTTAGGTTATTTTCTTGTCCCCTATAAACTCCAAATCCGTCAATCAAGTCTCCTGAAATGTGAACATACTCTACTCCTCTAGCCTGTGCCTCTTGAAGGGTTCTATCTAAGCCTTGCTTATCAAAATTTCTACATCCGCAATGCAGATCGGATATTTCAAGAAGTTTTAAATTTACTTCTTGTCCTTGTTTTAAAGAATCAGAAATTTTTATATATGCAGTGTCTCCAGATGTGACAATATAATATACATAGTCCTCTACACGAGGATCATATTGTTCTTTCACGTTGTGACCATTGTCTCTTAGATAGTTGATATCCTCCATGGTTAATTTGAGTTGTTTAAGAGTGAGCTGCTTACTTTTCATCTTTTCGACTACTTTGCTATAATTTTTCATATAAACTCCCTCCTTTTTTAAATATTAA
>JAEEYG010000139.1 GCA_016291695.1 Clostridia bacterium
ATGGAATTATTGTCGTGTCCCCAAAAACCTGCTCAGCAGGTGTGACCGTCGTGTCCCCAAAAATCAAATTTTCACCCTAATTAGTTATTTAGCCATTTTTCAATCTTATCTTTAGAACTATTTACCGCTGAACCAACAATCGCAATTGCATCTGAGATCGTTGCGCCATTGCAAATACTTTTTAACTGATTTGGAATATTAGATAGTCCCGAGCCTTCATGAGTAACGAATGGCCTTATTATCTTACCTGTAAAATCCAAATCTTTTAGTGCTGTGAAAAGTTCTTCTGGCATTCCACCCCAATATACAGGTGAGCCAACATATATGACCTCATAAGATGAAATATCCGGAACTTTATCTTTTATAGGAGCGTTATGCGTTTTCGTTCTTACTTTGGCTTCCTCAATACACTGCATATAGTCCTTCGAATACGGTTCTAATGGCTCAACTTTAAATAAATCTGCATTTATAATAGCTTTAATATATTCAGCCAAAACCTCTGTGTTTCCTTTATCTACATATTTCATAGAACCACCAAAATAATTTTCATCAGCTCTTGAAAAATATATTACCAAACTTTTTCTATCTTTGTAAGTATTCACCACAATCACTCCTCTCTTTTTCAACAAAATTTTATCAAATGAAAAAGATGCATTCAATTGAATTTGGATATTTAAAGAACACCACTAAATATCGAAAAAAAAAGACACCATTTAGGTGTCTTAAGATTGAGACTTTAGAACGGCAGACAACGGACTCTTTTGAAAAACTGTTCCGTTGTCTCGTCCAGAAAGTCCCGAAGAAGGAAAGTCTCAGCAATTGCCTTCATAGCAAGGCAAAACTGATACGGACTCAGCATGAATGCCGGGAAATCTCCATAGAGATAACCCAGAATCATGAACTGGTCGTGGTTGCTCATCCTGACAGGGAGATCCTGAAGCGTCACACGAGCCATCGCTCAACTCTCCTTTCAATATCATCGTCTACAAGCAACATTTAGGCTCTAAATAGGAAGCCTATCGAAAGGTAAATACATCAAAATTACAACGAAAGCATTATATCAACGATTTGGGTTTATGTCAACCGAATATTATTTCATTATTTCACTTAACCACTTTTTATAGTATTCTATCTGCTCCTCTGTGTGAAAATAATGCTCGCCATTTTCCATTATAGTTAGCTCACAGCCAAACGAATTTGCAAAGTCTTTAATCAAGTCCTCATCTTGTAGATTATCTTTGCTCCCATATAGAATGTACGTCTTTTTATTCCAACTTGTGATTGGATTTTCTTTCACGTATTCATAATAATCCCAATACAAAATTTGCCCAAAATCTGTATTAATTTCTTGCTTTTCCTTTAATTCTTCTTCAGATATATTTGCCCACTTCATCATGTTATCAATTAAAACTTTCATATTTACAACTGGTGATAAAAACAGACAACTTTTTATGCTTTCGTCTTTATATGCAAGCAGGCTAAAGTATGCACCCATGCTACACGCCCAAAGCTTTATTTCGTCATAATTGGCTTTTGCATATTCAATTATTTGCTTTAAATCTTCGACGCAGTTTTGAACTTTGCATAGATATGATGTATCTGCTTTTCTTTCTCCGTGCTCTGGTAAGTCAAAGCTTAATACTTGATAGCCTTTTGGTGTAACGTGTTCAGCAAGTAGCCTAATTACCTCGTCTTCTTTACTAGACATATTTCCATGCACCGCAATATAAACTTTGTTACTTCTTTCTCCCCAAAGTATTGATGGGATACTATTTATTTGCACTCTTTCTTGCTTCATTTATATCGTTCCTACTTTATCAAAATGTACTTTTAGAAAAGAGAACCATTCCCCATTCTATTTAATTAACTTTGCAAATGCATTTGCATTTAAAATTGTATTTGATATGAATTCTCCTTTGTAAAAGTTTGCCCAATTGTTGAACACACATGGTGCGTCCTTTGCTTTTTTCAAAGAATCAATCTTCACAAAGTTTAGTTTTATCTTCTTAGATTTTGCATAATCAGATAGTTCTTTTACTTCGTATTCTACATATGGGCACTCGTTGCTATAATAAATCGTAAAGTCTTTGTCCTTTATTTTCATTGTTCTTGCATTGTCGTTAAACTTTGGTGTTTCTCCCTTTTTGAATTGTAGTGCCATAAGTTCATAGTCTCCAACACTGTCAACAACTTCAAATCCAAAATGCTCAAAGAATTTTTTATCTCCAATGAAAGGTTTCTTCTTTTTTGAAACTAGAGTACAAATACCACTTCTCTTTTTCTTCTTTGCATCATCTATTGCATACTCAAGAAGTTCTCTTCCAATTCCTTTTTCCTTGAAGCTTCCTGCAACCCATAAGCAATAAATGTATTCATAGTTTTTGCCACTAACTGGAACCCATGCAGTGTCTAGTGGTTCGTATTCTATAAATGTCTTTCCTCTGGCGTCTAATCTTCTAAAAACATGTCCATCCTTTAACTTCTTTTTAATCCATTCTTTCTTTTTATCAACACCTTCTTGATGTTTTGGATCACCTATAGCACAGCAAATGTGCTCACTGTCGATATTTTTCGCATCTAAATTAATATACTTATTCATCTTAATCTCTCCCCTTTTATTTTTTCTTAGGTAAACTTTTGCATGTTTCAATAATAATTTCTTTTAATAGTTCTCGATTTTCTATATCTTCTATTAAGTACATTGGCTTTGCGGTTTCATAAGGTATTTCTTCTTCCATGTTATACTTTTTGTTTGTTTCAACTATTTTTACTAGAAACCTGTTGTCATAGATTCCGCCAAACAAAATGTTATTATAATATAGTAAATACTCGCCCATCATTGGCCTGCAAGTAATATTATCTAACAAACTCAATTGTTCCAATACGAAGTCTTTGTATTCTTTTGAAGTTGCCAAAATATATCACCTTTGCCTTTCGAATTTGACTGTTTAAAATCTCAAATCATTCATATCTTCTAAAGTATATCCATTTGTCAAATAGATATCTTGTGCATCCATTGTTGTAACCTCATCTTCTGAAATATCTAACAATTTTAGTAAAGCAAAAACCGCTTCCTTACTTTTTCCTTCGAATTCAACGTATGTATTAAGATGTGGCCATGTATCAATATCTATTTCGACATCATTTAACATGTATCTAGTCCTTTTATTTTCTTGAACACTTCTTTTAAAGTAACCCAACTGATTTAGAATCTCGTTTGTTTTTTCTAAATCTGAAACTTCGATTTCAAGTTCCTTCGTGCCACCTACTTCAGCACTTTGGTATTCTTTAATTGCAAGAGTAGTTTTAAATCCATCTGTTCTAAGTCTTATCCATTTATTATCGATTTTAGGATTGAAATCATAAATGTATCTTTTTTGAAAATAATCATTAACAAAAGTTGCACCAAGAGATTCGATTTGTGAAATGAATTTTAC
>JAEEYG010000140.1 GCA_016291695.1 Clostridia bacterium
GTTTGATGAAAAAGAAGTTGCAGCAAAGATAAAAGAAGAATTAAAAGAGCAAGAAAAGAGAAGAAAAGAAGAAGAAAGACTTCAAAAAGAAGCAGATAAAAAAGCTCAAAAAGAAGGTGCTAAATTGGAAGAAATCACAATAGATTATTTAGATAAAGTGTCTTTAAAAGTTGCTAAGATTTTGTCATGTGAAAAAGTTGAAGGCTCTGAGAAGCTTTATAAACTAATGGTAAGCCTTGGAGATGAAGAAAGACAAATAGTTTCTGGACTTCAAAAATATTATAAAGAGGAAGAACTAATCGGCAAGAAAGTAGTTCTAGTAGCAAACTTGAAACCAGCTAAACTTAAAGGCATAGAGTCAAATGGAATGATTTTAGCAGCAGGTGATGGAGACACCGTTAAAGTGTTAGTTGTAGATGATGCAATAAATGAAGGAGAGAATATATCATAAGAGAATAAGTAATAGAATGATATAACCTTATGGGAGCAGATTAGTAATAGCAAACGGACTAAGTTTATAAGCTTAGTCCGTTTGCGATTATACTCATATTTTATTTGTAAAAATACATATCGGTATCAGTTCTATAATCATATGGAATATTATCTTTTCTTAATGATTGCTTTGGACTTCGGAATGTCCCTTAAAAGTCTAATCATTCTTAATACTAGTTTTCAGCATACTCATATATATCATAAACATATACAGTACAACTTGATTGTTCAGGATTTTTTATGTTACAAGTTGGAGTGGAGAATATAGTTTTCTTATGCCTTTGATCATCAAAATATTCAATATTGTAATACTTACTATAAGTCGTAAATGTTTCATCCCCCATATACTTACCGTGTGAAATCACTGTAGTACTTGAATTCATTCCTTTGCCTACAACTGTTCCACTTAATACTTTGCCTTGAGTTTTTATTTGTTGAATAATTTTATTTATCTGTGTTGCTTTATAAGCAAAACTAAAAAATATTAGAGGAAAAAATAATAAAAGAAAAATTATTAATAAAAAGTCACGTATGGGAAGCGAATAAATTTTTAGGACATAAAGTAATGTTAGTAATATTATAACTACGATAAATAAAATGGAATATAATATAAAGTCATTAATGGTTTTTTGAGGGGTATAACATAAATCGGCACTTTTTATTGCTTTCATGCGTATCTCCTTTTAATATAAAATATGCTAAAAGTATTGTATTTATTTAAGATTTTTCCAATACATTGAAATCTCAAGTTATATTTATTAAAATTATATTACTTGTAAAAAATTTAATCAAGGCTTAAGGTATTATGACTTCGAGATGTCCTTTAAAAGTTTAATAATAGGAGGAATTATGGTTTTATTTGATTCACATTGTCATTTGTATGATGATAAATATGAAGGAAAAACAGAAGAAATAGTAAAAAATGCACACGAAAATAGTGTGCAATATATGGTAAATATTGGAACAGATGAGGCAACCTCAAAGTTAGTTGTTGAGCAAGCAAATCAATTTGAAAATGTTTATGCAGTAATAGGTCTTTATCCAGAATATTGTAATGATGATGAAGTAGATTTAAGTTTCATTGAAAGCCTTGTAGCGGCGAACTGTGTTCGCCATGAAAATGATTTAGCAACGCAAAACAAGATTGTTGCAATCGGTGAAATTGGTCTTGACTATCACGGAGAAAATGTAAATAAAGAGAACCAGAAAAAGCATTTTGTAGAGCAGATAGAATTAGCCAATAAATTAAATTTGCCAATCTGTATTCATTCTAGAGAAGCAGATATGGATATGCTTGAAATATTAAAATCACATAATGTTAATAAAGGCTTTGTAATGCACTGTTTTTCTTCAAGTTTGGAAATAGCAAAAGAAATAATAAAACTTGGAGGATACATATCTATTGCTGGACCAGTAACTTTTAAAAATGCGAGAGGACTTATTGATGTTGCTAAATTTGTTCCACTGGATAAGTTATTGATTGAAACCGACAGTCCATACTTATGCCCAGAGCCACTACGAGGCAGGAGAAATGAGCCATCTAACGTTCGATTTATAGCTCAAAAGATAGCTGATATTAAAGAAATGCCTCTTGAAGAATTTGCAAGGATTACAACAGAAAATACAATTAAGTTTTATAATATTATGATATAATAATATTTGCAGTTTATTTTTTTAACAAATGAGGTGCAAAGTATGAAAGTGTTTTCAGTAAAATGTCCTTCGTGTGGTGCAAGTATAGAAATAAACGACAATAGTGAAAAAACCGAGTGCGAATTTTGTCATTCATATATAAATATTAGTAGACTTATACCAAGCTATAAGCCGATTATTAAGAAAGAGATAGTATACAAAGAAAACAAGTCTAATTATTATTTGATTGTGGCAACAGCTTTCTTAATTGTTATATCGGTAGCTTTGTTTTTTACCTTTTTTGCTAATTACCAAAAGAACCTTGAGTATAATAGTAATCAAGTGGTATATACTCCAGAGCCCATTATTGCAGAAGAAAAAACTGGACCTAAAAGTGCACTTGATATTGGTACATGGATAGATGAACACACTTATATTAATGAAAAGCTTGGAATTAAAATAAACGTTCCAAAAGGTTGGTCATTTCATGAAAGTGCAAATATGTTTATTTTCTCTGAGTTTAGAACTGGTAATTTCGTGCATGTTGGAATTAATAAGTATAGGACTGCTGAGGACAAAAGAAAATTTGAAGCTTCGCAAGGAAAGCCAAGAGGGGAAATCTATAGAATAAACGAAGAGCAAGATACTGAAGAATTTGCAGGTGAAACCTACTTAACATATTACTATGATTATAAAGACAAAACATATTATGAAAAGTATTATTATAGAGACTTTGAGTGGGAATTCAACGAATGGAGTAGAGGCGATGATTCTTTAGAAATTAGATGCAGAGTTTATAAAGATTCACAATTTGACTTAAATCAAATGATAACTAGTATAGAAAAGTAATAAAAAAGTCACACATGGTTTATGTGTGACTTTTTTAAATAACAATTTATTGGTTACGCTTACTTTCGGCAGGTATATTACTAAAAATGCGTTCTGATGCATTAGTTGCTTTTAAAAAATCTGTGGCATAAGCTCCACTTTGATCGTAATAAACTGTACAATGTGCACTCCCGAGTGACTTTTGAGGATTAAAATTAACTTTAAGCGTTTTAAAGCAAATTCTAGTGTTTTGATTATTTATAAACTCAACAATTAAGTAATAATCTATCTTTGTACCATTATCTGCTACAAAACCTGCTGTATAATCCCACCCTATAATAATGCCATCTACTTTTATTCCATTCTGCTTTAATTCCTTAATTCTTTGTAAATTCTTTTTATTGCCTGCTAGAATTAGTAAATAAAAGGGAAGAAATAGAATTGGATATATGATAATACCTATAACAATCATAGATATTGCATTAGTAAAAATGTTGCTATTAAAAAAGGTTCCTTGATAATAAATTCCTGCAATAATTGTTACTATTAAAAGCCCAATAAATAAATATAGAGCAATCCTAAATACTTTTGCAGAATCTTCACATTCATATCTTAATTGCTTAATAGTAATCATCTCCATTCATTATATTATTATACTACATAATTTTTGTGTTGATTACAAGTTTATTAGAGTTTTATCATTATTTTATCTTAGTATAGTGACTGATGTATAGATTGAAAAACGAATACAAATGTGTGATATGGACTTGGGGACGTCCCCGAGTCCCAAATCCATTGACAGCTTATGTTAACCGTGATATAATCTGCTCTGGAAATCAATCATTTCAACTGACGAAGAGCGACCGAAAAAAGGAGGCTGTACACATGCGTGAGATTACTCTGAAGCCCAACAAGTTTATTAGAAACTACGCCATGCCTGGGCGTGAGTTTCTATATGAACTCGATCGGAGTGTTATACTCCATATCCTCGAGGTAGGAAGCCGCAAGAAGGGACATCTGGAAGCCATCGTGGGAGAGAAAGGGTGTTATACCCAAATCGAAATCAAGTACGATGGCCGTCAGGTTTTCTGTGCACAGGAAACTGGCTCTGGTGACTGGTGGGTCACCTGGTGTACAATCGGTGACCATTCAACCCTTTGGGACTTTATCAAGGGGTTGTAAGTGTGAATAACAAAAAGCTCGGTATTACCGGGCTTTTTGTTGTTATATTTATAAAAATATTGTATTATTTTATAGAAGCTAGACGAAATTAGTTGTATCCAAAAAAGTAAAAAGGAGAGGAATATATGAAAATATTAAGAAACGAGCTAGTTAATGCACCAAAGCTAAGGTCTCAAAAAAACTTCCCAATAAAAGATATCGAGTTTATTGATATTACACCAACGATACTTCAAAAAGAAGTTTTTAATGAAATAATAGATAAATTCTATGAAAGATTAAAAGATGAGAATTTAGATTATCTAGTGCTTCCTGAAGCAAGGGGATTTTTGTTTGGTTCTGCTGTAGCGCAAAGACTTAATGTTGGAATTGTTCCAGTTAGAAAAAAGGGGAAGCTTCCACCTAATTTTGTAGAGGTTTCTTTTGAGTATAAAAAAGAGTATGGAAAAGATGTTTTTGAGCTTCCAAAGCTTGTAGATGATGAATATGCCGGAAAGCGATTTTACATAATTGATGATTTATATGCAACTGGTAATACAATGAAGGCAATTGCTGAAGCAATTGAGGAATTATCTGGCGTAGTTGTTGGTATGGGCGCAATTGTGAATATTCCATCACTAAATGATGATAAGAATGTTTATTCTCTAATAGATTTAGAGGAAACTAATGATTAATATATTATTAAATGTTTGGATAATCAATTGACGTTAAGCTATATATTTGGTAATTTTAAATAGAACAAGTAAATAACTCTTGTTCTATTTCTTTTTTGATAATAGGACGACTGCTTCTATAAAGGAGGGAGGCAGAATGGCTACTAATGGGAAGAGCATGACACAGTGGCGTGTTGAAGCCTCTGAGCTTCAGGCAAAGGGACTGACTTTCGACGAAATCTTCACTATGATCTACCGGAAGTATGGAACCAAGTTCAAGAGTGAGGCATCTGCGAAGAGAACGCTTTGGCGTTATCTCCATTCTGCGGATAATCCTCAAAACCAGGGCAAGACCTTCGAGGAAAACGTTACCGAGATGAAGGGTGCTATCCGCAAAAAGGCGGAGCGCATCAAGGAACGCGAAGCAATCATGATGAAGGCTGCGACCGACATCATTATTGATGGTGTTCTGGACGCTATTCAGGAACGTGAGCACTATGTTCCCAAGGTTTTTGAAGTGACTCACAATGTCAACTATTCTGAGGAAACCATTGTCCTTATGATCTCCGACATTCAGGCTGGTACCTACATTACCAGGGAATCTACTGGTGGTCTCAACGAGTACAACTGGGAAGTTCTCGAAAGACAGTTTGATGCACTTTACTATGGTCTTGAAGAAATTGTTCTTCGTCACAAGATGGTGGCACCGATTAACAACCTGCACGTGCATCTGATTGGTGATATCGTTGAAGGCTGGGACATTTTCAAGGGCCAGACTCATAGCATTGACCACGACATTGCGCACCAGCTGCTTGATGTTGTTGACCTCATTGCTGATTTCCTTGACCGCACTCGTGCACTTTTCAAGCACATTCATGTTGTTGGTGTTCCTGGTAACCATGGACGCATCGGTAGGCGCGGTGAGAATCCTCACTACGTGAACTATGACTACATCGTGTACAAGTTTGTTGAGAAGCTTCTCAAGAATTACCCTGAGTTTTCTTGGCAGGTTTCCGAATCTTGGTGGCAGGTTGATACCATTTATGGGTACAACTTCCTCATGTTCCATGGTGATGATATCCGCGGTTGGCAGGGTATTCCGTACTATGGCATTGATCGTGCTGCTAAGAACTATCGTGAACTTCTTGAGCTTCTCGGAATCCGTTACGACTACATGGAAATTGGACATTTCCATATGCCTTCTGAGCTTGCTGGTGTCACTACCGAAAAGTTTGTCAACGGTTGCTGGCCTGGTGGTACTGTGTACTCTATGAAGGGCCTTGGCGCAGCCAACACTCCTATTCAGAAGCTTTTCGCGGTGCATCCTAAGCAGGGTGTTACCTACAGGTATCCTATTCGACTCGTTGTTGACAAGGATAAACTCGATGTCTCTCGTAGACAAGAGCGGAGTAAACAATAAAAAAAGTCTGATTGTCGTTCCTGACAATCAGATTTTTTATTATTAAATATTTAATTATTCTCCTGGTCCTGAGATAGAAGCAATAAGCTTAAGTCCATCTGCTGTAACTTCGAATAGTTCATGATAATCAAAAGGTTCAAAATCTACACAAACAGAGTCTAGCAATATTTCAACATTTCCATCATGATCAAAGTCTGAAAGTCTTACATCCAAATCTTCTCTCCAAGTATCCATATAATTTGCAAAGTATTCATTTGCATTTTTACTTCTGAAGTCCAATACACAGATTTCTCTGTATTGGAAATTATTGCCGTCTTCAACTAGTAATAATTCTATTTTATCTTCATCCACAATAAAATTATTCATAGTATCATAGATTAAATATACTGTCTCTTTTTCTTTATCATTATCAATATCTAAAGAATAACTCTTAACATGCAAATTACCAGAAAGAGTAATGGCTCTCTTGGTTGCATAGTCGTTAAGCCAATTTTGAGCATTAGCAGATAGAGCATTGCCTTGAGTAGGATTTAGAAGTTCTAAATTTGCATCATTTGAAACTAAGTCACTTGTATGCATTATTTCTATATAAGAATCATACACTCTAAGACTTTCTTTTATGTCTTCATTATCAACAACGGTAAAAGGAAGCTCATATACATATTGCTCTGCAGTAGATGTTCCTGGTAGTGATTGAACTTCTGCAATAGTTGGACCTTTTAGTCTCTCGCGACCTACAACGCCGTATATATGATTAAACCATTCAAGATTATTATATCCTTCTCCAGAAAACTTATTGATTGCGATTTCTGTAACTTTCTCATTAACAATTTTTGAATCTTCTATTCTACCTAGCGTATAAAACGCTTCACTAGATAATAGGTCATTAATTGTGATAGTACTATCGGTCCTATTATACCAAGTATCTCCAACTCTAGTGGCAAATACTTGATTATTAATTAAATATACAAATTTTTTGTCTTCTGAATAATGTGGTTTTATATCAAAAACGCATGCTGATAGTATTACTATGGATAACATAGCCAAAATTAGTAGTAGTTTTTTCATGTTTATACCTCCTAAAACAATAATATATCTATTTGGAGTTAATTTCAACGTGTTTTCATTATATTGAAATCTCTCGTTTTTTTATTTTGGGCATGGTATAATTATATGTAGTTTGGAGGTAATTATGTTAAAATCTCTCAATTTAATTAATTCAATAAAATCAAAAAATGATATTCCTAGTAAAGAAAAGTGGCTTAAATATTTATTTTGCACGAGTCAAAAAAATGTAAATCTTAGGAATGTTTCGGATATTTCCAAGATTTCGAGTAGGGTTACGCTTGACTATGTTAAGAGGACTTTAGAGGTATTGGAACAAGAAAAGGACAATTACGATAAAGCAATTGTTTCAGTTGTTGAAGATGTTCTTAAGTGGTCTGAAGTAGCCAAAACGGGCTCGTTTAATGATAGAGAGAGCTGGAAGAAAAAATATGACTTAGAAGTTCATAACGAAGCATCAGCCGAGATTTATAAAGATAACTGTAAATGTGATTATTTGACATATGTACTAATTAAGACACATGGACTTGTAGGACAATATATCCAAGGGGAAGTAAATCTAGATAAAAACTTTGAACTTACGAAGTTGATACTTGATAAAAGAATAACAAAAGAAAAGCTTTATACGATATTAGTTTTACTTAACGAATGTGTTATTAAGCCTGTTAGAGTGGGTTTATACGATAAAGTTAAAAAAGATATAAATAAGGCAATAAGTGATATAGTTGAAAACAATTATTCAAAAGTGAACTTTTACAATTCAAATTATCTTCTTAAGAGGTTTAAAAATCTATTTCCAGACAAGACAACAGAGGAGTTTGAACAGTTAAAAGTACATTTAGAAAATAACACAATAAAAAATAGTGTGGGCTTTATTTTTGAAAACTTTGAGCTTTGGTATCCTTACGCAGCACTAAGAAATTACAAACTTGAAGAAATTCTTAAGATTTTCTTAATAACTAAAGCAAATGTTACTACTGAGAAGAAATCTATCAATTTTAATCCTTTTATGGATGAAGTTTATTATATGTACAAAGGCATGAAAGTAGAGAATATTTTTAAGCAAAGAATCATCGAATCATATTTGGCAAATTATACTATAAATGAATTTGCAGATGGCAATATCCCACAAAATGAGCACATTGAGATAAGCTTTAATTCTACAATTAATTCATATTTGGTCGGTATGTCCTTTTCTATTCAAGCTCAAAAGCTAATTGAATTTTGCGAAGTGGCTTATGGAACAAGCGATGTTTTCAATCAATCTGTTTATTTATTATATGATTTATTTGGGTTTAGGAGAGATAAATACGACAGGTTCTATAACGAAATAAGTTACTTAAATACGATGAATTCAACAATAAGATTTAAAACTGTTATTTTGGACTATATAAAAGGTAAAAAATGCCTTGATGTTGGACCTGGTGGAGGAGCTTTGCTTGACTTATTAGAATCTACGAAGAGATTTGATAGAGTAGTTGGTATAGATGTTTCAAGTAATGTTATAGAAGCACTCAATAAAAAGAAAGCAAAAGAAAAGAAAAAATGGGAAGTAATCAAAGGTGATGCACTTAATCTAAAAGATTACTTCAAAAAAGGCGAAATTGACACAATTATTTTCTGCTCTGTAATGCATGAACTATTCTCATATATTGAAACGGATGGTAAAAAGTTTAATCATAAAACAATCGAAATGGCAATTAAGTCTTGCTACGATATTTTGCCAAAAGGTGGAAGAATCATAATAAGAGATGGCATAATGTCAGAAACGAACAAAAACAGAATAATCGTTTTTAAA
>JAEEYG010000141.1 GCA_016291695.1 Clostridia bacterium
CAAAAGAAATACATATAACGAGTTATAACATGGAACTGAAAGACTTTATCATCGAAGGAAGTACTCTAAAGTAATACAGTGGAAACAATAGGAGTGTGACCATCTCCGACGGCGTGAATCAAATCGGACGAAGAATTCAAAGGGTGTGATTCGCTTGATGAAATTGATACAAATAGCCTGCTATCACCTCATTGTCTATGAACATTTTTCTCCTTTAAAGCGACCTACTTTGCAGACTATACATAAAATCGCCTTGCAATGAAAGCAATACTATGTTACATAACTTCATGTAGGGTTTAAATAATCTTCCATCTCTTCTACTGTCGATAATTCTTTGCCATCAAGGTTATTCCCATCTTCTCCAACGAAATAGCCATTTCGAAACTCCACGCGTGTCCCATTGATTTCGGCAAATGATTTATAATCCTTAGCGTTACCAAATGTTGGCTCTACTCCATACTTCTTAGCAATTATAAACGTCTTATATTCAACAAATTTGTTGCGCTTGGATGTTTTCATCAGGAGATATCTTTCACCATAAGGAGATTCTTGATGATGCCATACATAGTAATACTCCTTGCAGAACTCAAATAGACTTTCATTTTTGATTAGATAGTATGTAAATTCATCAGTCAGTTCCGAATAATTCTTAGGAAATTTTTTAATCAAATTTTCAGAAACATTCGAAACTTCATCACCTTCTAATTTATTAATAAATCTTTTGAACACCTGCGCAGAAGCGGTTTCTAAAATATCATTGTTTTTTATAGTCGGACGTAGCATTCCACGCCAATCATAATTATGATGTCGTTCAGAATATTTAAAGTATGTCTTTGTACCATATTTTCCAACAACTCCTGGAGCCTGAACAGAATAATCACCTTGAGTCAACAAAGCTCTATGGAATAAAACATCGTTATTCTTTGCAAAATCCATCACTCTAATTACTTTATCCCACGTTTCTCTATACTTTTCTAAAGTTGTGTCACTGACATCATCCAAATTCTTAATATCTGCCAAAGGAAAACTAAAGAGTATTTCTCCCTGGAAATACTCATTTCCTTCAGCAGTAACGATAGGGTCTTTCCATTTAGGGTTTTTCTCAATAACGGATAGCTTAAATACTTCTTCGTCTCTTTGTTTTTTATCGAATCCCTTCAGTTCAATCAACCAACCTGAATTTGATTTAATAATCAGGTCTTCAATTTTATTTATCGACTTACAAGCTTCAACAAATGAATCCGGATCATCTATTTCGGTGTTATTAATTAGATTGTTAATAACTCTATACCAATCTTTGAAGTTTATTTCATCAAACTCATTATTATTTTTATTCAAAAGGTATCCATAACGAGATAAAGCAAATAGCTTGATTCGTTCTTTATATTTTTTTAAGTTGTAATCAAACAGTCCCTTTTTATCATCAGAATAGGAAAACAGCTCCTCTTTTATTTTTTTAGATGTCTCAAGCTTACAAGCAATACCCATTAAACAACGAAAATCTTCTAAACAACTTTTAACAAAAACATTTTTGTCGTTATCCCCAAGCAGATGAAAATAGTCTTCAAGATAAGTGTTTTCGATGCTTTTTTTATCTGGATAAAGCCAATCATTTAACGTCTTTCCGTCGAGATCACACACACTCATTCTATTTACAAACACCCAATGGAATAAGCACCTATAGAATGTATCAGCATATTTGTTTGCTATTTTTTCATTCATTCTCCATATGAGATCATACCATTCATTGTCTATGTATTTACTGATTTCACCCTTTATACTCTCTAAAGTATTTTTATTATTATCGATATAGCCATACAAAGCTGCCTTGAAGTTTTCAAAATCTGTTAGCTGTTTACCTCTGGAATTCATTCTGATATATAGCTGATTTGGTTTACCAAATTGACTCTTATCTATATCAAGCAACATAAATGTAATTGGGCAGTTGGTTTTTAATTTATCACACAAATTTGACCAGTTTTCAAAATCTTTAAACGCTTTACCTATACTGTCCAATACGGTGATACAAGAAACTATCGAAGGATCATAATTCCAACCATAGGAAAATAAAGGCGAATTCATTATCGTTTCTCGAATGCTTTTTCCGTCTCCTAAACAGTCCTTTTCTTTGGAAAGAATATACAAGTCGTCAAGAAATCTTTGTGTAGTATACCTGGTCTCATAAATAAGACTACACCTCTTTTGTGATGCGAATTCATCTATTCTTCCCGCCTTTAGAAAAACATAAAAGTGAAGGAGAAAAAGGGTAGTTAGCCGTTGTTGTCCATCTATAGGGATAAAACAATTACCATCGTAGTAACCATAAATGAAATTCAAGTCCATCGGATAGTTAGCTTCAAGGAGGGATTTAACCATCTCCTTTATAATATTTTCTCTTTTGGTTACAACATGTGGGTTCTCCCTACCCTGAACATAGTCTCTTTGGATTCGAGGAATCTTAATTGTTGTCCTTTCTTTTAAATCCCAAAAGGAATACCTTTTCCCTATAATCATTTTTATCTCCAGCTTTCCAC
>JAEEYG010000142.1 GCA_016291695.1 Clostridia bacterium
ACTTCATTATCAATTACTCTGACTACTGTGGATTCGATTCCAATGTCTGTTTCTCCACCATCTATTATATAATCCACTCTGTCCTTAAGCTCGTCTAAAATATCCTCTAATTTTGTTCCGCTGGGCTTACCAGAAATATTTGCACTAGGAGCTGCAATAGGGACACCAGATTCTTTTATTAAATCATGTGCAATTTTATTGCTAGGCATTCTTACTCCAACTGTGTTTCCTCCGCACGTTGCAGTATTTGCAATATTGTCTTTTTTATTTAAGATGATTGTAAATGGACCTGGCCAAAATGCATCCATTAGCTTATATTCAATTTCAGAAATATTCTCTGCTATCTGATTTAACATTTCCATGTCTGAAATATGAAGGATAAGAGGATTGTCTTGTGCCCTTCCCTTTGCAACAAATATCTTATTTACCGCTTCATCATTTAAAGCATTTGCACCAATTCCATAAACAGTTTCCGTTGGAAAAAGAACAATTCCTCCGTTTTTTATTATTTCAGCTGCTTTTTTTATGTCTGATTCAGTATTTTTCATTCTATTGCCTCTTTATTTCTATTACTTTCTAATCCACAAATATACTCCATCTTGATTTTCCGGTTTATACTTAAGTCCGCATTTAATGTAGAACTCTCTATTTCCCGCAGTTGGACTTGCTTCTAGCTGAAAGCATTCGCCTTCATTTACCATATTAATAAGTTTATCAATTAAAGATGTAACTACAAGTTTTCCAACACCTTTTCCCTGGTATTCTTTGCGAACCATAACATCGGTTATCATTCCCTTTAGTGCATGGTCCCCAACAATTCTTCCTAGTCCAATACATATATCGCTGTCATATACACTTATATTTATCATTGACCCTTGAATTGCTTTTTGGACTAATCCTTGTGGAATATCATTCCATTCTAATTCTTTTCTAATGTCTAAGAAATCTTGAATATTAATTTCATTTTTAACTTTATATTCCATTTAATACACCTCAATAATATTTCTATTACAAAAGAATATTACTCCTAGGCATTCTTCTCTCCTAAGTCCTGTGAAAGCCTTAGCAAATACCCATCAGGATCTTGAACTAAAAATTCTTTGCTCCCTAAAAGCTTATCATCTTGCCTATACCAATTTTCTTCGATATCAAATGCTATTTTATAATTATTCGCTTCAAGAGATTCATAAATCTTTTCAACATCATCTACTTCAAGCTGAAAATTTATACCATTTCCAAAAGGATGTTCAAGAGGTGCTACACTCCACTTATCATTATCTGAAATTTCTTGTAGCATAAATTGAATTTCACCTAAAGAGATAAATGCAAATTTATTCTCTGGTCTTTCATATTCAATCTTAAATCCTATAGTCTTAAAAAAATCCAAACTAGCGTTGATATTTGTAACAGATAATTCTGGAATAAGTTTATTAAAATTCATTATAATCATTCTCCCATCCTACGCGCATTCAATTTACACATTAATCAATCAAAGGTCTATTTGTTTATTATAATCTTTTTATGCCAAAATCCGATGGTTTCTTCCGTTGCAAATCCTGAACTATTGTATACTTTTTTTCTCCAATCGTAAGAATTTACATACGCTTTTTCTATTCCCATTTCTTTACATCGTCTAATAATTCCATGAAGCATTTCTCTGCAAAGACCTTTATGTCTATATTTTTCTCTGGTTGAAACAGGTTCAACGAATGCAGTTTTTGTTATCATATCCACGTAGCAAAAAGCATATGAACATCCGTCGCCATCATCAGTAACTGTCATGCTTTCAAAACAATCCTTATAATACTTAGACTTTTTTCTAGCATGATATGATGCCCCACCTTCAGCATATTCTTTAAATAAGTTTCCATCATCGTCATCTGGATGAAATCCATAATGACAAGTCCTCATCTTGAATATTTCTGGATAATCCTCGCCATATACTTGCTTAAAGCCTTCTGGCAAATTAGGTTCATAATTTGTTTCCATTGGATAAGAAACATTATCATAGTCGCCAGCTTCATCTCTTACATAGCCTCTTTTTTTAAGCTCCTCTGCTTGGTACGTAAGGCAGTCATGAGAAACTACGCAAAAATTAATCTCACCATTTTCATCCATTTCAAACAATGGATATAGTTCCTTTTCCCCTATATCTAACATCTGAGGGAAGATGTATTCATAGCCTTTTTTTATAGCACTATTAAAAGAATCTCCATCTGGAAGCAATACCCCTACTATCTCATCATTTTCTTCAAAGATAAAAATGTAGTCTGAAGACGCCTCTTTTCCTCTTTCTATTTTATATAGAGTTTCGATTCTATAGACTAAATCATCAAATCTTTGTGGTAACCAACATACCATATTTTTATTTTCCATATACTGTTCTGTTAAAAATTTGCTTATTCTTTCGTAGTCTTCATCAAATACAAATCTTTTTATTGTCATACATAATTTCCTTTATCCAAATACTACTCTTCATGCTTGCTACTTGAGTCTCTTATAATAATCTGCTATCCAATCCATTCTCTTGCCATTGCTTCTAATATAATTAAGTGAGCCATACACGTACCCATCGTTATCTAGAAGTTCTATTTTTTCAACCTCTTCTATGTTTATCCTCCACACACAGCCTTGAAGAATGTTGCTATCTTTTGTGATGCATCTATCAAAAGATTTTCTGATCTCTTCACATATATTTAAAAACTGCCTATCATTTCTGTACTTTTTGTATTTATCTCTTCTAACGAATGCAATTAAGTCTTCGCTTGTAATACCTAAATCTTTCAGTTTTCTTTCAAACTGTTCTTTGTCCTTTTTATCCTTTGGAATATACATATTGTTTAGCAAAAAAGAGTACCTTCTAAAATCTGTGACAAATACATCTTTTGACTTCTTATTAAAAGTGATTTTAACATCAAATCCATCAACAGGTGTTCCTTTATGCTTTGGTGGGCAGATACCATCAAAACACTTTACCCAGCACCATAATGGATATTTTGCTTTGCTATTATTTGGTACTTTTATGCTCATCTTATCTACAACCCAGTTATAGGTTGGTCCCATCTTCTTCACATCAACCTTGGCTATATCACATTCTAAATATCCCTTTTCTATAAGTTCGTTCAAAGCTTCAATTGATTGAAAAGTAACTAGTTTCAGATGAATCATCTCCTCAAAAAGCAAATTTTATCAATAACTAACGCTAATTAACTGCCATTTCCAAAAACTTAGAGTCTATCTTTTCATCATGTTTCCTGATATTTACAGGCT
>JAEEYG010000143.1 GCA_016291695.1 Clostridia bacterium
GAAGCCTCATCGAGGTTAACGGTGGATATAGTTATAAGTAAAGGCAAAAAACTCATTATAATCATATTCATTTCCTTTAAATGAGCGAGAGCAAAATAATAAGCAAAAGCAAGGAGCTTCTTTCAAAGATTCCTTTCGGGGTGTCTTTATTGCGTCCTTTATATCATAAGTTTTTCAAACAGAGATTAATTGACAGACGTAAAAGAGTGTTTCAACAAAACGCTCTTTCCGTCATCTCTGATTTTCATGACTGCATGGAAGATTGTGGACGTTTTTACACTTTGGCATTTGGAACTATGCTTGGTGCTGTCAGAGAAAAAGGCTTCATCAAGCATGACTTTGACATTGATGTCTATATGTGGTCTGAGGATTATAGTCAGGAAATACAAAAAGATTTAGAGGAAAAGGGGTTTCGAATTGTCCAGAGTTTCGTGGTTGATAATGGGTTGTCTGGCCGCGAAGAGACGTATGAGAAAGACGGTGTGGGTATAGATATTTTCTATGTATATCCTGCAGTTGACCAACTTCCTTATTGTTGTGACTTTCTTACTACCCCTGACTGCATTACGTTTGAGATTGAGATGAAGAAATATGGTGGTGTGGTTTGTCGCAGGTTAGAAATGCCATTCGAAAGAGAAAGGGAATTAACAGATTTTGAGGATATCAGACTCTATGTTCCTAAAAATGCCAAGAATCTGCTTTCTTTTCGTTATGGCCCCGATTACATGATTCCTAACCCCAATTGGACAGTTAGTGGTTATGATAACCATTTTGTTGTATGGAAGGAGAAAAAAGGAATTTACAAACAATTCAATTGAGACTATATGCATACTGTATATATGCCAAATTATGCAGATAACCTCATTAGTTTTCTTCTGCTTAATATATCTTTTGTTATAGCATATTTGGCTTTTAAGCGGAATGGACGTATTAAAGAAGTATGTTTTGTATATGTACTATTTTGCGTTTTTGCTTTTTGGAGTTCAGATACTGCCTCATACGAATGGATGTTCAGTCAACATAATATATCGTATTATAAAGAGCCTATTTATTATTATATCAGTCTTTTATGCTTCGACTCTTATTATATTTTCAGAACACTTATCTGGGGAACAGCAACGATGTTATTCTACTATACGGTTAGAAAATTCAAACTTAACCGGTCTGTGGCCTTTTTCGTTCTGACATATTTCTTCCTTTTGACATTTTCTTATGCGAGAGCTTCTTTGGCTATGTCAACCTTTCTGTATGGAATGTCTTTAGTCTTGAACAACAGAAATTCCAAAATGATTTTGGTAAAAGGGTTGGTTTTTATCTTATTAGCTCCTTTTTTCCACAGAAGTTATTATGTGATTGTAGCGATAACTCCATTTTTATTTTTCAGAATAAATAAAAAAGTTGTTCTGTTCATCCTCATGTTATCCCCGTTATTTGCCAGATTAATTCAGTCAATTCTTCAATTATTTTTGGATTCACAAATAGAATTTGGTGAAAATATGGATAATTTCTCTGATAGCGTTCAAGATTATGCAGGAAATGAAAGCCATTGGCAAATGAACTGGAAATTCATGCTTATAACAATCATGCATCAAATATCTTATTATTTTACTTTAGTCACTATCTTATATCTCTATTTCAAGAATAAAACCAATATCCTCTTCGACAATAGGATGAGGAAAATGATTACACTAATTGTTGTAATTATTATTATTTCAACTATATTTACAATAAATGGAGTCAGTAACCATTTTTCAACTATTGTAGGATACAGATTTTTGTATATGACATCATTGCCGATTGTAGTGGTTCTAACTTATATGTATATGCGTAGAATTATGTCCAAAAAGTTGCTGCTTCTAAATTTAGCTCTTCCTTTTCTATACGCAGAATCGTTTTTTATTGGCAAATTGTTGAAAATACCTGTGTTCTGGTAATATAATACTTGAGTCAAAAATGAAAATCCTTTTAATTAACAACTGTCATTATCGCAAAGGCGGTTCTGAAGCCGTGTATTTTAATACAGCGGAATTGTTGAAGAGCCATGGGCATGAAGTAATATTCTTCAGCAATAAGCGCGACATGAACTTGCCATGCGA
>JAEEYG010000144.1 GCA_016291695.1 Clostridia bacterium
ATACTCAGGCATAACATAATCAATAAAAAGCACTCTTGAAGTATCAGAACAATAACCATCAACAACACATCCAAAATCCAATTGAACAATGTCGCCACTTTTAATTCTTCTTTTACCCGGTTTTGAGTGAATGAGTGATGAATTCTTTCCACTTCCGACAATAGTGTCAAAAGCAAGCGCCGTTGCGCCATTTGAAAGCATATAATTATCCATGAGCTTAGCAATTTGAATTTCTGTCATTCCGAACTTTGATGTTTTCGCAAATATATTTAAAGCATCTATCTGCAAGCCTAGACGATTTCTTTAGTTTCTCTATTTCTTCATTTGTTTTTACTCTCATATAATCATTCCTTAAAAACTGTATAATAGTTTACTAATTAGTCCAGATAAAACGGTGGCTGGAACAAACATAGCTATATATGTTGCAATTACTATAAAAGGTCCAAATGGAATATAGTCTGTACCGTTTTTACGTTTTGCAATAAGTAAGATAATGCTGATTATAGCTCCAATAAAAAACGATAGAACAAAAACTTCGATTGTATTATAAAACCCCATAAATAGGCCTATAACTCCCATAAGTTTAATGTCTCCTCCACCCATACCCTCTTTTTTGAATATTAGCAAAGAAAACAAGTATATAAAGAAGAATATTAAAAAGCCTGTTATTCCTCCAACTATAAAGTCGCACCCACGTTTAAAATCAAACAGAAGGCTAAAAAAAGCGTATACAATACCAACTATAAAGCCAACAAAATTTGTCTCATTAGGTATAATGCATGAGTGGATATCTGTAATAGCAGAAATAATTAAGATTTGACTCAAAAAAGAATATGCAAAAAACTCCACTGAGAGTCCCTTAAAATAGAACAATAGTCCCTCAATAATAAGGTCAACTATTAAAACCCAAACATTATATTGATATTTAAGCTTTACCTTTTTCTCTTTAGCATATTCATCATTTAGTAGTTCCTCTTCTTTTATAAACTTTTGTGAAAGTCCATAAACAACTGATGAAATCGGAGTCGTAATCATAGCAATTATAAGGTAAGGCAATATTGTAAGTAGCACGTTCATATTCTTTTCTCCTAAATCAGTTTGACTATATTAAAAAATAAAACTCTAAAATACATAAAGATTCAAATCTGTATTCTAGAGCATTAATTTATTTTGAATACCCGTAGTGCTTTAATATCAATGCTTCTAATGGTCTCTTCCACGCGGTATACCAATAGTCTTTTTTACTTACTGGTTTAACATAAATTGAAAACATTCCGACTCTATTGGCACCGACAACGTCTGTCAATACTTGATCGCCAATCATCGCAATACTTTTATAATCCATTTCAAGCATTTCTGCTGCTTTTACAAAACCGTTTTTTAAATGGCTTTTTTGCGAAACTAACATAGCCAATATCAAACTTTTCTGCAATCGGAATTATCTTTTCCATTTTATTTGTGTTAGATAATATCATAACTTTAAAGCCTTCTTGCTTTGCTCTAAAAAGCCAATCACAAATCTCTTGAGGCATATTTTTATTAATATCTATTATCGTATTGTCAATATCTAGTAAAATTCCTTTAATGCCATTATCTTTTAAATACTTTAAATCAACAAACGAGACGCCATCATAATAGGCGTCCGGTTTTAATATACTCATAATGTACCTTCTTTAATTGTTGTCGTGAAACCATCTATAATAGCTTCAAGTTCTTCTTTATTAATTTCAGAGAAACTAAATAGACTATAATAGAATCCATCCTTTTCCCAATAATATGAAAAACTTCCATCATCTTGAACACATGAAGAATATTCAAATCCATTTACTATATTATAAGAAATAGATTCATTAGAATTAACACTCTCTGTTTTAGATATAAGTAATGTAGCTTTAATATCATCACTAAGTGATAAATCTATATCTGCAACATTAGATCCCTTTAGAAATGTTTTTTCAATTTTAATTGGATGAGAAGAATTTTCTTTATAACTAACAGAAAAATCCGTCTCTTTTGAAATGCCAGCTAAATTATTGGCTATCTCCTTAACAAGAGTAACATCTTCTGTTGATACCTTACTAGTGTCACTAGATACTGGACCAGGATAAGTTCCATTTAATCCTTTTTCATTGCATCCAACCATAATTATCATAATGATAACAATAGCAAGAACAAAAATGATATTCTTCATTTGTACCTCCATATATTTAGAAACTCTATTCTATCTTTTTTCCATCATTTTATTAACAATATGTGGTTTCTTAATCTTGCTTGCTTTTTTATTTAATCTCTTATTAAGCTCTTTTTCTAATTGTTGCTCTGTTATATCTCTCAAGATGTTTCCATTCTCACAGATAGAAATTGTTCCTGTTTCTTCAGATACTACAACTACAACGCTGTCTGTAACTTCTGAAATACCTATTGCAGCTCTATGTCTTGTACCAAATATTCTATCCAAGCCCTCTTTATCTGTTAAAGGTAAAATGCAAGCTGCTGCCTCTATTTTGTTGTTTTTAATAACAACTGCACCATCATGTAATGGAGTATCTTTTACAAATATATTTATTAGTAATTCAGAAGAAACGTCAGAATTAAGTGTAACTCCTGTATGAGCGATTTCTCCTAAACTAGATTCTCTCTCGAAAACTACTAACATTCCAGTTTTAGTCTTTGACATAGATGAAGCAGCTTTAGCGACTTCATCAATACATTCAACTTCTTTTTGTTCTTCGAACTCAAGCCACTTTTTAAAGTTTGTATTACCAACTTGTTCTAATGCTCTTCTAAGCTCCGGCTGGAAAACAACTATGATAAGCAAAATACCATAATTAGTAACTAATCCCAAAACCGAATGAAGAATGTTTAATGAAAAAATAGAGCTAAGCCAGTTAGCAATAACTAGAACTATAATTCCTTTGATTAATTTGATTGCTCTTGTATTCTTTAAAACTCTATAAACGTTATACAAAATAAAAAGAACAATAATAACATCAATTACAGCAAGAATAATTTTTAGTGGATTTGCTAAAAGAGTATTGAAATAGTCAGATATTTCTGTACCTTGAATCATGTTAAGAAAACTTTTAAAGATTTCTTCCACCAAAATTCCCCCCTAGATTATCTAAATAAACTCATGCAAACGGGTATTACCATAGCAAGAGCTAAAATAATGCATACTATTCTAAAAATACGCTTTTCTTTTTGACTCACTTTACAAACCTCCCTATATTATAAAGAATCACATATATTACAACACTTTTTCCGAATTAAGTCAACTAAATAACTATTAAAATCATATTAAATAAATGTTCGATTTTGGCTATTTTTCTATACTTTGATAAAAAATCGATGTACTACTCTTCGTGCATAGCAGATACTTTAATTATCTGTGCCATGTCGTCATCCTTGGCACTAATGTTTTTTCTAATTGCTCCGCACTTAGTGCATCTATAGACTATTACATAGCCTTTTTTGCCGTTTTCTATGCCAATTGGCTTTAAAAGCCCTTGGCAAGTCTCCATTCTATCACCAGGATTTACATCAACATGCTTAGAATACAAGCACTTTGGACAATGGTTTCTGCACGAATAGCCAAGTTTTGGAACCTTATATCCACAATTTTCACAAATGAATTCCTCATCAATTTCGTTAAATGCTTTCATTACTTTTACCTACCTGTAAAATACACCGCCACCTAAAAATTCCCTTAGAATTGAGTTGTTAGGAATGACAGAGCTGTCTATTGGAACTAAATAGCTTAAAAATTCATATAATCTTTTAGCTTCTGAGAATTCTGGAGAGCAATAATCTACTGATGCCAAAAGCGACTCTGCATAAGGCTTAAATGCAGCTATTTCATAAACCATTGAAGAATTAAACATGGCGTCCGCTTCTTCTTGATATGGAAAAATATACTTTTCTTCGCCTGCTCTAACTGACTCCCACATTTTTATTGTTGCTTGAGCATTATGCCCTCTAAACTTAAAGTCTCTTATTATTCTTCTCAATAATCTAGTATCAGTAGTAGTTATTCTATTGCAATCATCAATATTTAATGTCGTAAGAGCGCTTATATAAATTTTAAACTTGTTTTCTCTAGGAATAAGTTTGGTTAATTTCTCATTTAATCCATGAATTCCTTCTATGACAAGTACTTCGTCATCACCAAGTTTAGCAGTATTCCCAAGATATTTTCTAACTCCCTCAGTAAAGTCATATGTAGGAAGCTTAACTTCTTTGCCAGCCAAAAGTGCCTTTAATTGTTCATTAAATAATGGAATATCAATTGCTTCTAAACATTCAAAATCATAGTTTCCATTTTCGTCCTTAGGATTATCCACTCTATTTACAAAATAATTATCTATAGATAATGTTACCGCCTTAATTCCATTTACTTGTAGCTGAATACCAAGCCTTTGAGCAAAAGTCGTTTTACCAGAACTAGAAGGACCCGCAATAAGCACTAATTTTTTCTTCCTATCACTTGCAATCATGTCTGCAATCTGAGCAATCTTCTTTTCATGCAGAGCTTCACAAACTCTAATAACGTCTCCGCCCTTTCCCTGACGAATAAGCTTATTTAGACCAGATATCGTTTCTAGTCCAAGAGCCTTATGTATGTTGTCATACTCTAGGAAAGTAGCATATAGCTTTTTAGAGTCTTTAAATTTTTCAATAACATTAGGGTTGAATCTTCTTGGATACTCAAGTAGCAACCCTCCATCTCTGTATTTAACAACGTCAAAGCACTTAACATATCCTGTTGAAGGTGGCATGGTACCATAAAAATAGTTAAAGCTCTTTCCACAATAATATATTGAAACGTGTGTCTTCATTCGATTTTCAAGAAGTCCCTTTTTGTCGTCTTTGCCACACTTTTCATATAGCTTTGTAGCTTCTTCTAGTGTTAAAACTTTCTTTTCAAATGGCAAGTTTCTAGAAATAATACCATTCATCTTCTCTTTTATTGCTTCTATATCGCCCGCCTTAATCTTAAAATCAGGTGACTCGCAGTATAAAGCATGTCCTAAAGCATAGTTTACGACAAATCTTTTCCCAGGAAATAGCTCCTCAAAGGCCTTTATTAATACAAAAGTTAAGCCTCTAACGTATATTCTATTACCATCAGCTGTTGTGGTATCTAAAAGTTCCAAATGAGTATCTCTATCTATTATGTGGCTTAAGGATTTAACCTCATAAAAAGCCTTACAAGCAACAATTTCCTTGCTCTTAATCTTAAGTACATTTTTCATAAAGTCTATTACTGCCATGCTATTAGGAATCTTATAAACTTCTCCCTCATATGTAACATTTATCAAAGAAATTCCTCCTTTTATAGTCATATATACTGATTATACACCTACTTAAACCCAGTTTACAACTATTGACAAAATAGTCTTTCTAATGTATTATATGACGTATAGAAATTGGCGCCATGGCCAAGTGGTAAGGCAGAGCTCTGCAAAAGCTTTATCCCCAGTTCAAATCTGGGTGGCGCCTCCAAAAAGCTTGTTTTGATTATCAAAGCAAGCTTTTTTATAAATCTAAAAGCATGTGAGGTGCAAACCATGGTAATAAAAAGCGCTGACTTTGAGATATCAGCAATGAATAAAGCTCAATATCCTAAAAATAGGCTTCCAGAGATTGTATTAGTTGGTAAGTCTAATGTAGGTAAATCCTCTTTTATAAATGCAATGATTAATAAAAAAAGCCTTGCAAGGACTTCATCAGCACCTGGCAAGACTAGAACGCTTAATTTCTACAACATTAATAAAAGGTTTTATTTTGTAGATTTGCCTGGATATGGCTACTCTAATATGTCAAAAGCAGAACAAGAAAAGGTCAGCTTATCGGTTAACACATACCTTAAAAACAGAATAAATATTAATCTAATAATACTTTTAATAGACATCAGACATCCAGCAACCCAAAACGATAAAACCATGTTAAACTACATTAAAGACACTGACAGAAGGTATATCGTCTTAGCTTCAAAAGCAGACAAAATTGCTAAAACAAAAGTCTCTGACTATTTGAAAGAACTAGCAAAAGATTTAGAAGTTGATGAAGACTTGATTTTTCCATTTTCTTCAGAAACTAAAGCTTTTGTTCAAGATACATGGGACGTCATCGAAGAAAGTTTAAATTCTTAAGTGTCTAAATTGGGGACACGACAAGTTCGCATCAAATTTGCCACATTTGGGAACAGGACAAGTTCGCATTAACACCGGCAAGGGGCTATGTATAAAAATTCTAAGTGAGCGTGGAAATGAGATAGAATGCCTTTTAAAGAACAAAATTACAAGCAATTAGAAAATTTTTTAGGTGCGTTTTCGCCGGTTCCTGAAAAATTTTCTTATTGCTTGTATGACTTCTTTATTAGGCATTCTTCAAATTGGAGCATTCGAACGCAAGAATTTTTATACATAGCCCCTTGCCGGTGTTAATGCGAACTTGTCCTGTCCCCAGAGGTGTCGATTTTGGGAGCTGATTGTCGTGTCCCCAAAAGTTTCTATTCCGAAAATGTTACTGTTGTAACTCCTGCACTATTCTTAAACATTGCATATACGGTTTTCTCTCCATCACCTGCAGATAGCTGCCATGCTTTTTCTATTGAACCACCTGTATAGCTTTCCCAAGCAATTGGAGTAGATCTAGCATTTTCATTCGCTAGTGCCATTTCAACAATGCCACTTTCATTATCAACTGCCATTATTTGTAAAATAACATTACGTGTATTTACGGCTTCTTTGCCATTTAACAAAGTTACTGGCTGTTTTATTCTGATAATTCCTAAAGGTGGAGTTGTATCCGCCGAAACGACTTCATATACTGAACAAGCTCCCCATGGTGCAGCCTTATTTTCTTCAGCGGCCGAAACAGATATTTTTCCAGTAGTCATCGCATATTCACTCGTAACACTATACCATCCTGTCTCAGTAGTATTAGTTGACTGTGATTTAATATCACATGCATTACTGCTAATATCTGTTAAAGAATCATTAAAACTCGCAGTAATTTCAGTATATACAGGCATATCTGCAAGTGAATATCTACTAGTTTCGGTTGGTACCCCCCTAACATCAGATAAATTTTTACCCGCGCAACAAGACACATAATATGATTTCCAACCGGCTTCTACTAATGTATCAACATTGGTAGAAATGATTCTAACTCCTTCAAAGGCTGTTCTTTTGTAATATTGAGATTTATAGCCAAACGATGCTAAAGTATCTTGAGTAGTGCTTTTAAAGCATCCCCCAATATGAGCAATAGTTCCTCTTCTAACTGGATTTGCAGTAACATTAATTGTATTATCTGATTGAATTGTAAAGTCCATATATCCCAATGCGCTAAATTCTTCCGAACCCGATGCATAACTTGTGACAGTATCAAGCAAATATAATCTGACTGTTCCCGGATAAACAATATCTCTAATATTTAATACTTTAGATCCAAATGTTCCAGCATAGTAATTTCCTGGACCTTTCAATTTTATTAGTACCTCTTTATTTTGAGATGTTACATTCTTAACTGGAAAATAGTGTTTAGCCAAAATCCAATCTGTACCGACATCTTCGACTATTCCTCCTGTTCCATATGTAGGACCTCCATTAGAAAAATCTACAAGCTGACCTAAACACTCGCCTATTTCGCCTGCTGCAAAACAGGTCATATAACTCATCATAATTCCTATAATTAAGAATATTATATAACTCTTTTTCATCAGGTTACCCCCAATAATAAAAACTGAATGCTTATAATTTATAAACACCCAGTATCATTATATACTATCAACCCCTTAAGGGTGTGCTTTGTAACCTAAATTTAATTTTTTCCATTATCTAAACCAAAAATAGTCAAAAAAAGCCCCGGATGTACAAATCCGGGGAGGTGCGGTGGGATTTATGTGTGGCGCATATGTGCTTCTACTTAATGTGTGCCCCACACGCCCGACACTTTTTAGGTGCCAAGCCACACTTCAAGAAGAAACTCACATACTTGGCACAGTGTTTTTTCCTCAACTCGAGGACACTATACCTGCGTATACCCGAGGAGTTTTACCACCATGTGAGCGTCACTTCACATGCCTCGAGTTGGGTCCCATCCCTCCGGTCGCGCACCTATTTCCCACAGTCTCACTGACTTTTTTCCTTTTAGTCAGTATCGCGCTGTGTCCGCTTATCTGATGCTGTTAGTCAGGTATTGCACTACCCAACACATCAGATGCGCTACTGTGGTGAACTCAGACCATCAATCCTGTAAAGCACACAAAAGATGCAGAGATTGACGGTCCCTGCAAACTAATAGTAACTTCGCAGGACCAAATCGCCTTGTTCGAGGGATATATTAACATAAATATTATACTATGTCAACTTATTTGGGTATTATTTTATATTCTTCGTAGCGGCGCATGTGAAGTAGCGCCACTACGAACGCACAATTATAGGGCGAGCATGAGGCTCGCCCTTACAAAGCAATATTTATGCTTATTTAACATTTACTAGTGAAGAGAGTGCTGCAATTATCTCAGTATATGACTTCTTACCTGTTAGCTCCTCAGCATCTTTAATAACTAAGTACTTGTTAAACTCTTTTTCAGATACTTTCTTGTCATCCTTGTAGTATGCTGTTGCTTCCTCAAGGAATTCATCATTTTCATCTGGTGTTCTGTCATTTTTGTCATCATTGAAATGAACTTCTGATAATACATAGCTTTGCTCTAACTTTGTTCCTTTAAGTTCAAAGTATGCATAATCTCTAATCATGCCAGCAAATTCATTGCTACGGAAAAATACTACATTCTTCTTAGGAATAAACTCATATCCTGCATTTCCAGCGATTCCAAATGGCCATCTCTCATCTTCTCCAAGAGCATTAACAATTTTTCCGCCCTCGTATGCATATACTGTAATCCAGCCTCTAGAATCAGTTACAACTAGCTCTGGAGTATTGTTGTCATCAATAAATACTAAATCATATTTTAAGTTCTTTAATGATGAAATATCATAGTCTGGGTTATTCTCTATAATATCATTCAACTCAGCCTTGTGAGCGTCTTCTATTTCATTTACTTTTTCAATGTAGAAATCAATTATTTCATTAGGAACGTTAGCAGTATATGGATCTGTGTCATCTTGGCCAACATAACTGTCTTTCTCTTTTTTATCTTTTTCTTTTGTAGAATTTGAAATACTAACTGGGCTATTACCTTCTTTCTTTTCTTCTCCACACGCAGCAAACATCACTCCAACAGCAAGAACTACGGCTAAAACAAGTAATAATTTTTTCATAATTCATCCTCCTAATCTACATTTTTCATTGATAATGAAACCTTCATTTTTTCATTATCAATTTTGATTACTCTAACTTTAACTATATCACCAACAGAAACAATATCCAATGGATTTTTAACATATTTATCACTTAATTCTGATATATGAACTAAGCCATCATGCTTAACACCAATGTCGACAAACACGCCAAAATCTATTACATTTCGAACTGTTCCTGTTAGAATCATACCTTCTTTTAAGTCTTCAAATTTAAGAACATCTGACCTTAAAATTGGCTTCGGAAGCTCATCACGAGGGTCTCTGCCTGGCTTTTGAAGTTCTTTTATGATGTCTATTAATGTTGGCTCACCAATACCAAGTTCTTCAGCATATTTTTTTGTGTCAACACTAGCAAGCTTTTCCTTAACAAATGCTAGGTTTTCTCTTAAATCGTTTTGAGATACTCCAATAGCCTCAAGAAGTTTAGATGTTGCTTCATAGCTTTCTGGGTGAACACCAGTATTATCTAAAGGATTATCCCCATCCGAGATTCTTAAGAATCCAGCGCATTGTGTAAAAGCAGCAGGTCCTAGTTTTGAGACCTTAAGAAGCTCTTTTCTATTTTTTATCTTTCCTTTTTCATCTCTGTACTTAACAATATTGTTAGCAACCGTATTAGAGATTCCTGAAACATATTTTAAAAGTGAAGGCGTAGCTATATTTAAATCAACACCGACACTATTAACTGCATCTTCTACAACTCCTGTAAGCGATTCTTCAAGTTTTGACTGATTAACATCATGTTGATATTGTCCTACTCCAATGCTCTTTGGATCTATCTTAACTAGCTCTGCAAGAGGATCTTGAAGCCTTCTAGCTATGGAAATAGCACCTCTTAAAGAAACATTTATATCTGGATATTCCTGAGTTGCAAGCTTTGAAGCAGAATAAACAGAAGCTCCCGCTTCACTTACTATCGCATAATGAATAGGATGTTTAACTTCCTTTATCATCTCAGAAACAAATAGTTCCGATTCTCTTGATGCTGTGCCATTTCCTATAGATATCATGTTAACATTGTATTTGTCAATTAATCCCAAAAGCACTTTCTTGGCACCTTCAACGTCGTTTTGTGGCTCTGTAGGATAAACAGTAGTAGTATCTAAAAGTTTGCCCGTTTCATCAATTATAGCTATCTTGCATCCTGTTCTATAAGCAGGGTCAAATCCCATTACTACCAAGTCTTTTAGAGGTGGCTGTAATAAAAGCTTTTTCGCATTCTGTCCAAAAACCTTTATTGCCTGAACATCAGCTTTTTCTGTAAGCTCATTTCTAACTTCGTTCTCAACAGAAGGCTTAATTAGCCTCTTATAGCTGTCTTCGACAGTTGCCTTAAGATATTCTTCATAAGGACTGTCCTTGACAATAACCTTACCATTTAAGAACTTAATAATTTCCTCATCCGTTCCTTCGATTTTAACCTTAAGAAACTCCTCGTTTTCGCCCCTATTAATAGCCAAAATCCTATGGCTAGGGATTCTTGCAACCGCTTCTTGATAGTCATAATACATATCATAAACTGACTTTTCGTCTTTTGTATTGGACGTTTTAATAAGGCCAATTCTATATATAATGCTTCTAATCTTCTTCCTGTATTCTGCCTCATCCGAAATCTGCTCTGCTATGATATCACCTGCACCTTGAAGTGCATCTTCTGCAGTTAATACCCCTTTTTCTTCGTTTATATAGGCTTTTGCAAGTTCTTCCAACTCGCCTTTAAACTCTTGAGCATAAATGTCGTTTGCGAGAGGCTCTAGGCCCTTCTCCTTAGCTATTGTCGCACGAGTACGCTTTTTCTGCTTGTATGGCCTATAAAGATCTTCAACCTCTGCCATTGTCTTGGCATTTAGAATCTCCTCATTAAGCTCATCTGTAAGTTTTCCTTGCTCATCTATAAGCCTAATAACCTCTTCTTTCCTCTTTTCAAGGTTTCTAAGGTAAATGAGCCTATCATACATGTCTCTTAATTGCTCATCTGACATCTGTCCCGTGGCTTCTTTTCTATATCTGGCAATGAAAGGGATTGTGTTTCCCTCATCTATTAATTTAATGGCATTTTCAACCTGAAAAGGCTTTAAACTGAACTCTTGCACAAGAATATCATTTATAGCTAACATTAATATCTTCCTTTCTCTTAAACACGCTAAAATCATATCATAGTCATATTTATAAGACAACTTGTTTATACTATATTTGCCTTAAGTAATTGTTGACAAATTTACATAATTCGTGGTAAAATCATTACGGTAAACCATAG
>JAEEYG010000145.1 GCA_016291695.1 Clostridia bacterium
AAAGTATCCAAATTCTTGGAATACTTATGGAATACTATGCGAAAACTTTGGCGTTTGCCAATCTTATGCTTATGCATACAATGCAATTGCAAGCGAAGCTAATCTAGAAACAATGATGGTTACAGGAAAAATGAAAAATGCACCTCATGCATGGAATGCTACTAAGATTAATGGAAAATGGTATATAATTGATCCTACAAACAATAATAAGGATAAAGATAGTATTCCATATTTATATGTTAATTTGGGCTTAAATGAAGCAAAGAACTTTGGTTATACATTTGATGGAGGTTTTATTGCTGAAGAGATTGTTACATCAAGTAACAACCCTATCTGTAATGATAATTCACAAGAATTTTATAGTGTATACAACTTATATGCTGAAAGCATATCTGATATAGCCAAAATTTTAGCTTATGGCTCAACAAATAAGGGAGGAAAAACTACAAATAAGAATATAACATTTGTACAAGGAAAAGAATTTAAGATAATTAAGTATAAAGGCGGACTATATATTGATTGGACAAACGCAGCTAAGGAAAGCTTAAGTTATGGAAAAACTCAAAGTGATTATTCTAGTTTTTCTGCTATTAGTCTAAGTGGCAAAAACTTTGTAGGGTATAGTTTCTAACGAGATTGACATAATACTGCAAATGAGTTATAATACAAGCAGGCATGCTAGATAATCGCGGATAGCTTAAGGCTAGATGAGGAAAGTCCGAGCTCCATAGAGCAAGGGTGCCAGTTAACGGCTGGTGTGGGTAACCATAAGGAAAGCGCAACAGAAAAGAAAACCGCCTTTAAAGGCAAGGATGAAAAGGTAGGGTAAGAGCCTACCAGTAACATGGAGACATGTTAGCTTTGCAAGCCCCACCCGGAGAAACGTCATGGGAGAATCAGATATGGCTGCTCGTCATTGATTCTTAAAGAAGACGGATAGAGGTGTATAGCGATATACATCCTAGATAAATGATTATCAAATACAGAACTCGGCTTATAAACATACCTAATAAAAAATCCACCCGTAAGGGTGGATTTTTGCGTTACTCTTTGACGATTACAAGGTGCATCACTTCAAAGTCGCCATCGAACTCTTCGTATGCGAACTTGAAGAAGTTCATGAGGGACTTGAAGCTGGTGAAAACAAATTCTTGTTCACACCGGTCGTCACCAATCGGCCTCTGATATGGGGAAGACAAACCTCCATAGATCTTCGCGAGGAAGGTAGCGCGTCCAGAGTTTTGGACACCAACACGAAACACGAGCTCAAAACGCTTGGCCATGGGTTTTCACTTCCTTTCAAAAATATTTGCGTAGGTTAGAAAATCTATATATCTATTCTTGAATCAAGTATATAATAGTAGTCAGTAATAATCAATTAATTTGGTAAATTTTTAATGCTGTGGGGGAAATGTTTTGTTAACTTATAATGTCAAAATTGAAGATGATGGTAAATTACTAAAAGATGTTGCCAGGAAGAATCTTAATCTTTCTACAAGATTGTTTAATAAACTTAAACTTAATCATCATATTTTTATAAATGATAGAATTGCTTTTTCAAACGATATTGTAAATAAAGGCGATATCATTACTGTTGATTTTAATTATGATGAAGAGGACGAAATTGAACCTCAAAAAGGCGACATAGAGATATTGTTTGAAGATGATTGGTATATATCCGTAAATAAACCTTCTAATATGGTAGTTCATCCTTGTAGTTATCATCCAAATAATACTTTAGCAAACTTTGTTAAATATTATCTTAAAAGAAATAAGAAGATTAGACCTGTTAATAGGTTAGATAAAGATACATCTGGGATAGTTCTATTTGCAAAGAATGAATATGCACAAGAATGCTTTAATAGAATGCAAGATAAAGCATCAAAAAAGTATTTAGCAATTGTTGATGGATGGGTTAATAAAAAAACAGGAATAATAAATAAACCAATTTCTAGAAAAGAGAATAGTCTAATTGAAAGAAAGGTAAATGAGGAATCAGGACAGACAGCGATAACTAAATATAAAGTGGTGGATAATATTACTTTTAAAGATAAGAAATGTACCTTATTAGAAGTTGAGCTTAAAACAGGTAGGACTCATCAGATTAGAGTTCATATGGCTTACATTGGCCATCCAATAATAGGTGATACATTATATAACGAAAAAGATAGTTCAAATCTTCTTCCAAGACAGGCACTACACGCGTATATTTTATCTTTTATACATCCGGTATATAATGAATTGATAACAATACAAGTACCAGTTCCAGATGACATGAAAAAGATCATAGGTACAATAACAGATTAGGAGTATTAAGAATAATATATGGATATAAAAAATGAGATTTGTAGATTATTACCAGATTTAAATTTGGGTGAAATAACAATCGAGCCATCAAGGATTATGGGTGGACTATTAAATAGAATGTATAAAGTTACAACATCAAAAGGAACATATGCAGTTAAGCATCTAAATCCTGAAGTTATGAAACGAGTAGGTGCTAAGAATAATCATATACTAGCAGAAAAGGTTGCAAATCTGGCTAAGCAAAATGGAATACCATGTGTACCTGCTTTAACTATTGGTGAAAAGGCACTACAAGAATACAACGGAAATTATTATTTGATTTATGACTGGTTTAATGGCAAGGCATTAGAAGATGAAGAAGTAGAAGACTATCATATTGAAAAAATGGCAATGGCACTTGCTAATTTACATAATATTAATTATGGAGAATTAATGAAAGAGTATAGTCAAAAAGATAG
>JAEEYG010000023.1 GCA_016291695.1 Clostridia bacterium
CGAAGTGGTTTCCCCTCGATGGTAAGGCCGTCCTCGATTACCACCTTGGTTTCCGATTCGGTCAAACTGTTTCCCTCGATGGCGTTGCTCGTGTAGGTAAGTCCAACGCGATAATATTCCCGAAGTGATTTTAACGTTTCGGGAGGTAAGGGACGATAGGCAGAGAGCAAACGATTGTTCTCGTCTGCCCGCTGGTATTTGCTAACCAAGTTGTTCTTGTCGATGGATGTCATTTTATTACTATGATTGTTGCTGCAAATATAACTATTTTATTCGACATTTACAAGTTTTTTGGCAAAAAACTGCATTTTCGAAGTAAATTTGCTTTATTTCACAGAAGCGTCGTCATTCATACATAATTGGTCTTGAGATAAATGTGGTTGTATTGTTTAATATAGTATTTGATAATTTTGTCGATATCGCATATTGTGATTCATTTGGTTACCCCATGGGACAGAGTAGTATAAATTTGCACTGTTACTGTGTTACTTAAAATAATTGAATCTGCAGCATCGATGAGTTTTAGATACAAAGTGATACGCTTCCACTGAGAATTTTAAATCTAATACAAATGCTGATTATTTTCTATTAACAATTAGTTAATTGACATCTTACCCATTAATTTTATCTACAATTGTATTTTTTTCTTTTATTTTGTTTCGCTAGGTTTTGCATTTGACTTCTTTAATATACTAATTATACTATTAAATTGTTCATCTGTGATTTTAACATCTTGTGGTGTTGTATCTGGATTTGCAATTGCCTTAAGATATAATAAAGAAGAATCCATTTTTATAGAATTTGTAGAATCTTTGATAAGAGCTTTGTATTGATTATCGATTATTTGTACTTCAGTTTTAGTATATTTGTTCAAAATAATCGGAAGTATTATTGAAACAATAAGTACTAATACACTCACAAAAACGCTTATTATAGCATACTTGATTTGCTTAATTGCGTAAGATGACTGCTTTTGTGCCTCTTTGGTTTGTTCTTTAGCTTGCTCAGATTGTTTTTTTGCTTCTTCAGCTTGTGCAGATGCTTGTTTAAGAGTCTGATTTGCAAGATCTGTCTGCTTTTCTGATTCGGATGATTGCTTTTTTGCGGTCTCTAAAATATCTTTAACAATTTTTATCTGATCAACGGCAGTTCTAAGTTGTATGACAGCTGTATCTGTTTGTTTTTGAGTTTGATTTAGTTGCTTGTTTATGTTTTTGGCCATTTCACATATTTGATCAGTTTGTTGTCTTAGACTTAAGCTTTGTTCTTTTATATGATTTAGGGTAATTTCTTCATCTGATAAATAGTTATTATTCGCTAATGATTCAAGAGCAGAAGTTTTATAGATAATACTATTGAAAAAGTGGGTTATTTTATTGTATAGATTTACCTCAATACCAAAACCGCGCATGTAAATACGACCTTCATTATCTTTAAGAGAGATACTACTTTCATTTTGAAAGTTACATATTAGTTTTTTATTATTAATATTCGCAACGATTGTATTTTGACCAATAAAACTATATTTTAAGTCGGAGTTTATATTCTTCCCAAAAGGGATCATAAGTCCCTGGGCATTTAATTTAGGCTCAATAATGTAAATCATACCTTCGTTTTCAAGATATTCTAATAAAGATAGTTTATTAACAATATCAGCGAGTTTTGATTTTAAAATAGAAATATTTATCTTTTCCCACTTTTCTGGGTCGTTTTCATCATCCTCCAATTCATATAAATAACATGCGTTTTTTATATCAGGAAAAAGAATAAAAATATCTTTCTCGTTACAATATTTTTCACTAAAGAAAAAATAGCCTCCAAACATTTGTTTAGTTGCCTCCTGATCAAGGATAGATTGAATCATTACTTTGTCTTGTTCTGTAAATTTTCTCATAGTTTATTTGCAATTTAAATAATATAAAGTAAGATGTCATTCGCTTCAAAGATATACTCCAAGCAGTATTGATCACTAGTTGTTACTTAATTATAGTTTCATGAATTTGTTTGCACTTAAATTTATGATATATGAAGTTAGTTTCATAATTTTAGTTTTATCTACCTAAAAAGCTGTAATCTCCGTCAAAGCCATCAGGCATATCACCATACATACCATCAGTCATTGCATACCAAGAATCTTTTTCATAGTCGTGATCATAATCGTCGTAATCACTCGAACTGTCATCTTCTTCCATTCGGTAATCGTCAGTAAACCAATATATTTCTTTGAATTTTGAACAGAAATAGTTTGATTCTTTAGTAGAGATTTTACTAATTAATGACTCTGAAAAGATATTATGCATAGGTATAATTATATTCTCAAGACTTGATTCATCTGAATCAAATTCTATTTTTAGACGACCATATAAGGCTAAATCAATAAGTTTTGATGTTTCCATCTTGTTTATGGCCTCTATTTGAATATTTTCATCATTCATAGAACGGAGTTCTAAATTAGAATATTCATCATCTATTTCCTTTGCGATAAAATAAAACCCATTAATAGGATAAGTCAAAAATAAACAGTTTGTTATAAGTTCTTCCTCAATATTCGTTATTCCTACTTTACTGTCCTCAGCAAAAAAGAATAGTGATTCTGTAATCTGTTCAATTTTTGTATAAAACTTTGTAGTTTTCCCTGTTTTTATATCGACGGCTTGAGATTGATGATATTCTGAGTTACTATTATTTATAATAATGCTATTTATGGCAACATGACTAAAGCCCTTGGCCATAAGATTAATTGGCATATTGTACACATGCTTAATCTTATTATCTTCCTGTTTAATATCAATTTTACCCAAAAACCCTTTCTTAAAATGTTTAGGATTACCGTCCTTGTCTCGTAAAATTGTCTTGAAATCTTTATCAAGTATTAACCATAAATCTTTACCTTTTTCAAACCTATAGCCAGTAATGTGAATATTATTCCAATCATCATCATATACAGTATATTCTTTCCATTCACCTCCAAAAAAGAAGATGAAAATTTCATTTTTTTCTTCATATTCAAATTCTCTAAAACCGCCTATTAATAGTTCTCCGTCTTTGTTGTATAAGTCATACACTCCATCGAAATTAGAGCCAAACCAATTACTGTCGTCATTATCATCATCAGGGAAATAATGCCCATCTCGTCCTGCAACTATAAAGCCTGATTGTAACTTAAAATTTCTGTATTTAGCATCAATTATTATTTTCCCATTACTACTAATTACTCCCCACTTAGCTCCATTAATATCACCCGAAAAGAAATTAGGATGATCTTCGTCTACGTAACCTCCATAACCGAAATAATAAAGATCTTTGTCTTCGCTGCTAAGTAAATGTTCGTAAATAGATGGTATCAATTCTGCACCATCAGGATTAACAAGACCGAAACAATCGCTTTCAGCATCTTTAACTAGTATTTCTTTATCAAATGGACTTGATACTGGAGAAGAGTATTTTAAAGGAACTATTTCTCGTCCATCAAGCGAAAGTAGTCCCCATCTATTATTGATACGTACATTAAACCTTCCATCCTCTCTGATTGTTATTTCGTCGTATTTGAATGGAATAACCTTATGACCTTGTGGGTTTATGAAGCCAAACTTCCTGTCAATTGAAGTTATGAAATGAGAGTCATCTATATAAACAAATTGACTATCACATTCTAACTCACTTATATCATATATTTCTTCCCCATTTGATTGGACGATAGTGAAATGTGAATTGGTAGAATAGGATTTTTTTTTCTTGCAACCGAAGTAATGTTGAAAGTCATCAAGAATACAAATCTCTAAATAATCATTGGGTATTTCAACTTTGAAAAAAATATTGAAAATATTAGAATCCAACCCTAGACTTCTTGCACCCCATAATCCATCCTTACAAACCAATACGGTATGTCCGCCAAAGAACTGTATTGATTCATATTCTATTGGTATAACTAAATCTTTTGTATCAACCCGATAGACACCAAAGAGATTTTCATTCTTGACTACGTAGCATATTTGTGTGATTTGTTGGATATCATCAAATTCACTATTAGGCAAAATACCTTCAGACTTTATGAAAATCATCTTGTTCGCACCAGTTGATATTATCATTGGCTTAGTAATATCATTGATTGGACGCCAACAATATATTTCATAAGTAGGATTAGAATTTAATATGTTTGCCACCTTATGACCTCTAACTGTGATAATTCTTCTGAACAATAAGTCATTGATACTTCCATTATTAAAATGACGGCATCCATTTGGATCGAAATAGTACTCTTTACAATACCCTGGATAATAAAAGGTGCCACATTTTTCGGAAAAAGTAGTTGATCCTAAAGACAAGGGGTCATTATCAATATCTACGCTTTCTATTGAATTGCAAAATGCGTCCAAAATTATATTCCCGCTTAAATCATATAATCCCAATTTATCATCCCTTAGTACAATAAAGAGCTCGTTCTTCTGAACGATTTCATCATAAAGACAATTAATTATTCTATTGCCATTTTGATTTATTACACCGTACTTTTTCCCATTTGAAATACAAAGGAACTTTTCTGATAATGTAAATGCTTTTCCCTCATGAAGTAAGACACCACAACGATTATACCAAAAAGTTTTTTCTTTTGGATCATTAATTTGAATTTTAAAACATTCAAAAAAATTGAGGTTTTCTTCTATAGATGAATAGATAAAGTCAATAACTGTCTCATCAGAAGAATTGATAACGCCAAAGAACCCATTATACTTAACTATAGCTAAGTTATCTTTGAATTCTTTCGCATCTTCATACTTTGTTGGTATGATGATAGTTTCGTTTTCGTCACGATAACCATATTTGGAGCTATCTTCAAACCTATGTAGTTCCATATTGCTTCTTAAATATTTAATATTTAAATTCTTGAGATAACGTCTGCTATTCTATTAAAGATTTGCCAGATTTCGACTACAAAGATAATATAATAATTGTAGACTAACGCCTTTTAACATGATTTATTGCAAACTTTTTTGCTTTTTTTTGAAAAAAAACGGATTTTGGCAAGTATAATATAATAATTTATTGTAAAGATACCAAATCGAAGATGATGTCTTCAATATCATTAGCATCGTCGATGGTTGCGTGTGAAATCAATATTCATATAAGTGAAAAAGTTATTCTTTTCATAATCGAACGGTATAAAATAATGAATAAAATAATATACTATTTCTTATTCAAATTAATTTGAAAGATTATTTTCGAAAAATATTTGTCTTGAATTATACAAAATTAAAAATCTCGAGAGGGAAGATTTTTCAATATGTGAGTTTTAGTGATCAAATTATTACTAACTTTAAAATACTCGTGTACAAGGCTGCGGTAGCCGAGGGATTTGAGGTGGGGATAGCGGATGCGGTAGTTGGCCTTGTTGTGCTTGCCGGTGGCGAGGAAACGGAGGTTGTCCTGGAGGTAATGGTCAATTTCCTTGAGGCCATCGGTGCGGGTGATCATGGGGAAGAACCAGCGCGACCAGGTGAGGGATTGAATGTCGTCCCTTTCGAAGAACTTGCGGTTGAAATAGCGGATAAGGCCCTTCATGGCGGCATCGGCAGGGATGTCC
>JAEEYG010000024.1 GCA_016291695.1 Clostridia bacterium
ATAAATGAAAATCTCTTCCAAAGTAAGTGGTAAAAAGTCCAAAATGATTGGGTTTAAAGCTTTCAAATCATTCTCATACTTTTCTCTATCTCCCTTGATTATCACAGTTGCTACGCTTCCACTCTTTTTAAAACTAAGAACATTGTAGTTTTCAAAATCTTTTTCGCTAAAATCATTAGGAAGAGAAATTTGAATCTTAAACATATTTGTTTTTAAAGAGTCAATTTCGCTTTCAAATATGATTCCACCTTTGTATAGTAGACCTATATTATCGCAAATGTCCTCTAACTCTCTTAGGTTATGAGAAGCCATAATGATTGTAGTGTCTTCTTTTGACATTTGCTCTGCTATTTCCTTTTTGAAGAAAGCACGTACTACAGGGTCGACTCCATCAAACGTTTCATCTAGGAAAATATAATTTGCATTTGTACACAATGCACAAATTAATGCAAGTTGTCTTTTCATTCCCTTAGAAAAACTAGTTACTTTCCTTTCTAAAGGAAGTTTTAAAGTATCAGCAATCTTCTTTGCTCTTTCAAGATCAAACTTCTTATAAAGCTTCGAGTAGAAAGTAAGTGTATCTATTACGTTAAAATTGCTATAGAAGAATAAGTCATCTGAAACGTAACATAGCTTTTGTTTTAACTCTCCGTCATCATTTAGCTTAACGCCATCAATTTCTATTTCGCCAGAATCCTTTTGGAAGATATTCATTATTACCCTTAAAAGTGTAGACTTTCCTGCCCCATTTGCACCAATAAGACCATAAATAGTGCCTGTCTTTATGTTGCAGTTTAAGTCGGTCAATACCTTGTTATCTCCAAAAGATTTGTTTAAGTTTGTAATTTTAATCATTTGGTCGCATCCTTTCAAAAAAATAACTGTACTATTTGTACTAGTACAGTTATATATGAATACTATTACAATGTCAACACCTATTTACTTTTTTCTTTTGACGTTATATACTACTTTTTGTCAGAACAATCTGACATACTGTATGGGTTATTATTATAATCTCTTACGACCACTCTTTAGACAGGTATTTGTTTAGGGACTCTTTTGGTGCTAGTAGAATAGGACTTTCTCATATTGAATTTAGTGCTCTTATTCGGTTTATACTTTCAACTTGTGAGGTTATACTTTTTTTGCATTTAGTATTATTATGTGATTTGTTTTTTCAGGCTAAACACTTTCCAAAATGCAAAAGGAGGAAACTAAAATGTTGTGCCCAATCTGCCCTTGGTATGATAGTTCAGATTGTTACTGCACTTATTTTGAACGATATATGACCTCATCTGACACGTGCCCTTTCTTAAACAAATTTGACCAGAAACCTGAGGAAAGGTCATCAGGTCAGGCATGTTATTACTGTAGTCACTATGATGGCTATGGCCGGTGTGATTACACGAATAGATGTGTTGACCGAGATGATTGTTGCCCACATTTTGACGAGCAGTAATACTTGATTATGGATAATTCCTTATGACCTATAAAAGGTTGAGCTGGATTAATCTCCGGCTCAACCTTTTTGCTTTTCAAATCTAGCAAGTTCTATTTAAGTATTCCATCTAACAAACTTTTTGCAAAATCATCAAATATCTCGCTACTAGAGACATCTTTTTGCTTTTTTATTCGGTATAGTGCTGTAGAATAAGTTGTGCCAAATATAAGGTAAGATAAGCTTTCCGCATTGGCTTCCTTAAATTCGCCATTTTTGATGCCTTCATTTATTACCTCTGCTATTTGCTTACAAAACTTATCGATTGCATTTTGGCATTTTTCCGCGCGCTCGTTATCTCCAAGGCTATTGCTAATAACTACTGTTAAAAATTCTTCATAAAGAACAACTATTTTGATTAATATTAGTATAATAGCTTCTAGCTTCTCTTTAGCTGTTTCTCTATGCCTAAACTTGATTTCAACACTATTGCCTAATAGTTTAAACCCGCTGTCTAAAAGAGTATCAAATATCTCTTCTTTTGTTTCAAAATGGTAATATAATGACCCTTTGGCAACTCCAGAAACTGCAGTTATCTCTTCTATTCCAGCATTGTCAAATCCTTTGTCAGCAAATAGTTTAATTGCTGTTTTAAAAATTCTTCTTTTAGTTTTATTCATCTACAATTCCTTCAAATCTTACTTTTTTTCGTATGCAACTTCTTCACCGAAGCTATCCATTAAATATAACGTCTTTCCATCGATTCTGAATGTTGTTTCATACGGTATTGTGTTTCCACTATATAAAATGCTTAAATCGCCATTTTTTGCCTCATAAGTAAAATCCATTTTTGTGCCGGCAACATCATAATCACCAGTTTTATCTGAATTAAAAGTGTATACAAAAGAGTTATATGCCCAAACACCTACAATAGAATTGCCATTCGAATCGCTTGAATTGTCTCCACATCCTGAAACAATAATCGCTATTGCTACTAACGCTACTAACAAAATACCTAATAATTTCTTTCCCTTCATTACTAATCCTCCTATTTCTTTTTACAAGTTTTCCTGACTAATGATATATGAATATCATAGTCAATTCAACCTCTTTTATAACTATTTAATACCATCTATGATTTTGTTATTTAGCCCAATAATAATTGTACCCGGTTCAAATTGTTCGCCATCATTTGTTACCCTTACACGATATTTCAATGTAGATGTAGTCTTTGATGGATTCCACTTTGGATCATATGGGTTCCAGAAACCTATTGAAATCTTTTGACCATCTTGGTTTCTAATATATCCCGATGTGCCTTCGTCAATCAAATATTCCACATAAGTCATATTATTTGGAATAGCATCTTGCACTTCCATAGAATACTTGTACCCATCCTCATAAAGCTTTTTATTATCAATTGTAATTGTGACATCAACGATATCGCCTAACTTGGCATTTTTACTACTGTATTTCTTTGAAATAATGTATTTTCCTTTGCTTAGCATTCCAAAATCTACTGGCTTATATTGTTCTATCATAAAGCTTAAGTTATCTGTCATAGAAACTATGGCAATGTCATCTTTTCCAGCTATTAGCTTTCTAGTAAGACCAACGTTTCCTATTTCAACCTTTTCTTCTTTTCCATTAACTTTAAGAACTATTTCACCTTTCTTATAGCTCTTTAGCAATGCATTTTGAACATAGTATAATTTTATGAAGTTATAGTTTTCCGGAAGCATGTTTTCCTTATTAGACATGTATTCATTATAAAGAGTTTCTGCTTCTTTAAGGTTTAACTTTATTGTAAGAATAACTTTTAATTCATACTCGTTTTCATCTTTTTGGCTAATCTCATCTTTAACAATATTATATAATTCTAATGCATCATCATCGCTTCCAAAGTCAGCAAATGCTAAAGCTAAATACAACGCATCAATTGCTTTATAAGATGATTTATTATTTATAACATCATCTTTAAAGTCTCTAAGTTTTGATAAAGAAATTGAACCCATGTTTACTGCTGCCCAAGCCCTTGCAGATTCTCCAAGTCTTACCTCAATCTTATCTAAGACTTCATCTGAATCTACTGAAACTGCTTTTGTAGAAAGCATTCTTAAAGCAAGTCTGGCATCATCTGAAGAATTATCCATTACTTTGAATATTATTTTTGAATCATCACCATAAGACTTACTTGAATACTCAAATCCTTTTCCGCTAACTAAGTTGCTAAATATTCTTCCTGCCTCACTCGAAATAACTCTAACGTCGTTTCTATCTCTATTAAACATGAATTGTAGCTCATATAAAGTTGGAAGAATCTTCGCCACATCTTTATTCAAAGCATATATGTATCCTTTATTAGATACTATTGTAATCTTATCGCCTACTTTAAGCTCAATATCTTCTCTGACAGTTGTATCAAACAAACTATCAGCAACTGTTATTTCATCTATTAATGTGTCTTTCTCGCCTTCGCATTTACCAGTTAGTTTTAACTTATATGTACCCGCTTCCTTCAAAGGATTAGAGATCTTATAAGATAAAACGTCCTGAACCTTTGCACTTACTGTGCCCTTATCTACTGCCTTATCGTTTTTATCAAGTATTTCTATATCAAAGTCTACATTCTTTCCTGCTAATGTTTTAGAAAAGCTCTTAATATCAAATGCAAAGTGCTCGCCTGCCAAGTATCTATCTTTATGATTAACATTTACAAAGAAGTCTTTGCTAACTTTAATCTTCTTTTCTTCAGAATATGCCTTATAATTATCTGACACTGCTTGAATTTCTATTGTCCATTCTGTAATGTTGTCAGGCAATTTAATTCTAACTTCTGCCTCTCCATTTTCATTGGTGACAACGCTTTCGAAGAAAGCAGTAACTCTTAGGTCATCCCTTGCTAAATCAAAGCTTCCTTCTTCGTCTCCTCCGCCTCCACCGGCATCAGCCATATCATTAACCATAGCACTTTCTACTGCCATAGTGTTCTTGGTTGCCATTCTTGAAGTGGTATTTTGAGTAGTATAATTTGTATATATTCCATAATTATTATAAATCGAATTAAAGATTGAAGACTCC
>JAEEYG010000025.1 GCA_016291695.1 Clostridia bacterium
AAGGGTGTTAAGCAAAAAATGAATCTGTTTAGGCTCAAAAAACATATCTGGTCTATCTATAAGAATAACACTATACGGTTGAATATTTCTACCAATCATCCCAAGCATATGAATAAACAATTTATGTTTAGTATCAAGGCCAAGGAAATCTTTTTCTCCAAAATTTTTGAGATAGTGACATGCACTATCTCCTACGTGCACATTTATTTGCTCAAGTTTTTCCCCTAAAGATTTATCGTTATAAATTTCAGAATACATCATACGTATAAAAGTCCAATTATTAATTTTATCACTAATATAACTATTCTTTATATCATTAGCTATAGAATCAACTTGTCTTACATCAATTTTATTGATAGAGAAACTACTTCCTTCCAATTCGTCATTATAATCTCCTAAATCAAAACGTTTTTGAAGTCCGACATAACAATAATTATTTGTGGTTTCGCTATTCAACTCTTTTGATAATTTCGGCACATTACAGTCATCAAGATGGCTTTTATAGGATACAAATATAATTTTATTTATATCCAAATCTGAAGGACTTATCTGATTTTTATCATTTGTAATATCAGAAACATGATTATATAATGCTAGGGCTATTTCATACATCGCCTTCGTCTTATTCACTTTAATATAATCGTCAATCCAAAAGATACGATTATAACCGCTAGTGAAATCAATAGTTTTACCATCATCCAATGATATTTTAATACTAGCGTGAATAAAATCATAAAAGTTCCTCGAGTTTATAAACAATTTCTTGAATAACAAATCTTTAGGAGTTTTTTCGTTTGGTATAACTTTGCCAGAGTTATTCCTAAGACATCCTTTCTGATAACAATCACTCTCTCTTACTTCCCATGAACTATTATAGAAACTCATAATGTTCAATGACTTGGCAAAGTCTTTTCTATCTTCATCTTTTGGCAAAACATCGCACAACTTATAATATAGGTTTTCATTCATAATTGTTGCGAAACACGATGACAGTTGCTCAATGATTTTATAAGGTGCTTCAAAATTAACGAGTTCATTAACGGTACCAGGCCCTTGATAAGAGCAAACTATGAATAAATTACCAATGCGATCACCTTTTTTACTATAAAGATAAAAGCGAGTGTTAAAACTATAGTCATTAAAATCAATCTTCGGTCTTAGCCAAAAATCGAATTCCTCAGTTACATCATTCAGACTATTTCCGCCTTTAATTAAAAACTTAAATTTTCCCATATGATTATTTTAAGTCGTCGTTACTCAGCATAAAAAACTCTCTTTGTGTATTTATATTTTAATTCTCTTCTCCTTTAATAATATTATTAATTGCATCTTAGTTCTCGCGACGTTTGCATTGTTACTTACATTTTTCAACAAACCACCATCTTTAAAATACTCGAGCATTCTCTCCTCTGTTAGTGGACAATTGTTTTCAACTAGATATAAAATATAATCTATGTAATTCCACTTGTTGTAGAATATAAAATAAGAGATACCTCTTGACTTGGCATCGTCTATAATTGTTTTATTCCAATCCATTGGAGGATATTCTTTCCTGAATATATCCAGCGGTATCTTTTTAGCAAAGAACCACCATTGCCCAAATGCTTTCCATTCTTCATCAGTCTGCGGTTCCACTTCATCCCAATTCTTATATTTAGCTTGAGCTTCTTTCCTTATTTTATCCACATCACAAAGGTGATAATCTCGATAATTAACATATATCATCCTAGCAGAATAATCTGTAACACCCTTGAAAAAATCCCTCACCACGGGAGGCTTCTCCCAATAATTTAGTAAACAGTATGATTTAATAAAATAGTAGAAAAATACAAATTTTTCAGGGATAACAGCCTCTGATATGGTTTTGCGAGAAATATATCTTACTGAACAACATCCGTTTTCAATGAGCATTTTTCTAACCCTCTCTTGGGCATCTTCTTCCATGAAGAGAAATGTCACGTATGCGCCATATATAATATCTTCACGACATCCCAAGTCAACCATTTCTTTCAAGAACCCATATAGTTCCTCTTTTCTTTCCTCATATGTTTCAAATGTGTGCTCATAATATCGATTTATATTATACAAAACTTCTTCCATTGGTTTCGTGTTTGGTGCAGGGAATACTCCATATTTTTTATAAACGTATGCAACATACTTGTAAGATGCATTACGTCTCCATATAATATAGTTGGAATCTGGTCGAGGATCATCGTAGTGATATGAAGAAGGCTTTGTTTGTTTGGACTCTGGAAGCGGAAAGCATTTCTCATATGCATAAATAAACATTAGTTTTTCCACCTCTGGTTTATCTTCGTTTGATAGAAAGAATTTTCTTACATATTGATATGAAGATTTTTCCTTGGTCGACGATGGAAATCTTCCTAAACCTTTCAATATTTCCTCTGTGCTTTTTAGAGATTCATTATAATCCGCTCTCTTGGGAATCCTAAGATTGTATTCATCTATTAGAGTTTTAATCTCTTCTTCCTCACTATGATTCTTGAGGAAATAGCTTACGGTAGAATAAGCAGACTTATTATCTTTCTGAGAGGGAATACCATTATATTTCTTTAGTATTTCCTTAATATTTTCAACTTTTTGGGTGAAATCACTTCTTAGCTTTGACATTGATTCACTAATTTAACGGAAGACAAACAATTATTACTTGAGATTACAACCTAATAAATAGTAGTCCATTACATCATCGCGTATGTAGTGAGAAGAGTCATAGTCTGAGGGAAATAATCAAACTCAGTTGTATAATGAGCTATTTCATTCCATAAAAAATGATGGCAATCAGTAAGGTAATCGCATACTCCTTGCAGGTTAGTTCCATATAGTTTGAATGCTTTAATATATTTTGTTGTGGGGTCAAAAATAACTAGAACCTGCATAATATTGGCATTACAGTCGCTATATTCC
>JAEEYG010000026.1 GCA_016291695.1 Clostridia bacterium
AATGCTTCTACAAATAAATTATGATATTTTTCTGATATTTCAGCAGGTGAAATACCTTCTTTTTTAGCTCTTTCAGTTATAGGCGTACCATGGCAATCAGAGCCTGAAACGTAAATAACGTCATCTCCTTTTGCTCTATGATATCTAGCTAGCAGGTCTCCACCTATTAGACCTGCAGCATGACCTAGATGCAATTTATAATTTGAATATGGCCAAGCGCCACCAATTAAAATTTTCATATATACCTCCTAAACTGTTCGTGTGAAAATCGGCGTCTTGCGTTGTCGCTACGGATTTTGAAATGCTCAACGTATCATACCTCATCTCGTGTTTTATTTGCAAAACGTCAATTTTGACACAAACAAAACTTAAAAATAACTTATTTTAAAATATTATAAAAAACTGCAAGTAACGACGGTGTTCTTTCAATAAGCTCATAATACCAAATTCCCAAAAACATTAATAATCTGCAAATACTTAGTATAGAAGAAACCATTTTATAAGACCTCAGCGCATCTACTTTTGTCCTAACAAATGGAATTCGCTCTATCAGAAATATAAAGCTAAGGTGTAAAAGTACAGATGAGTAAATCCCAATAAAAACCCACCAAGGGCCAATAGCAAAATCTGTTCTATAGCCGTTTTGGTCTCTAATAACTTCTAATGTTTTTCCGCAATATACGCCTACAACTTCTACTGTTTTTCCAGCTATTTCAGGATTTGGATACAAGTATGTAAATCTATACGAAGAGCCATTATCAGTACGTATATTATTCATGGCCTGATATCTTGCTGTGATTATTATGCCATTAGGATAATTATGCCTTGCCAAAATCGCTAACCCAAGTGCCGGAATAATAACCGATAGAGTTATAGATATGAAGAAGACGACTAAATTAGAAATAATATACTTTTTATCGCATGATTCAAACTCTTTTTTAATGTCCTCTATGTATTCTGAAAAACTTCGTGTTTTGTGATACTTTGGTTCCATATTATGTTTAAATCAGTTACTTACTGATTTTATCCTCCTTTGTAATAAGCTCCAGTTCTTTTTATTCTAATGTATTCTATGGTATTACAGGGTGTTCTTTGACAAACATAATTACATCCAATTCATCTTCAATTACTTCTTTGTCATGCTTTTTAGGATGATCAAAATCTATTTCCGGATGAAGTTGTTTTAGCATGTCCAAATTATCCTTATATACCTTATTTCTATTACTTAAATAACTAGTCGTTTGTACACCAGCTTTAATAGTGCCAAGAGTACTGCCAACACTTAGAAAACCCGTTTTTAAATGGTTCAAAATATCAAGTGCACTTACTAAGACATTAACTTCACTTCTTGTCAAATGTTGGAAATCATAATTAGGATATTTTGCTCTTAAATATCTCTTATGTTTGTTAAGTCTCCTTGTTGTTCTTGCCGCACTAAAAAGAAAAATAACAGCCGCTGGTATTAATACAGCTGGTATGATGTACATCATGATAGATAAAATATCCCTAACATTACTATCCATGCTCATAAATTTGTTATGCATTGGGTAATATATTTCTGGAGTTCTCATCATAAAACCTATATAACATACAATACCGATTTCAATAATTATCAAAAAAAGAGCAATTGCCACACATACTTTGGAATTAATACCTGTTTTTATTTCGTCATCCATCACAGCTAAGTCTCCTTAAAAATATAATTATATTTCTACAACAAATGATGCAATCGCGTAAGTGCCCTCGTGAGACAAACTTAAGTCATGGCTTTTAATGTTTTTAATCGCCTTAATTTTGGCTAAGTCACCATTAAACTTTGCAATTGGCTTTCCATTTTTATCCTTAATAACTTCATAATCTGTATAGTTATATTCACTTTTAATATATTTAGAAAGAGCCTTATACATGGCTTCTTTCGCAGCAAATCTGGCTGCATAGCTTCTGTATTTTCCGCATTCGTTTAGACTCACAATACTCAATTTCCTCATCAGTATACACTCTTTTAAGGAAATTCTTACCGCCTTTTTCAATTGCCTTTTTAACTCTTGCAACACTTGTGATGTCGTTTCCACAAAGAACCATGTTATCCTCTCCTTTCAAAAATAGCTCTAATTTCAGTAAAAAATTTTACCACAAAAGCCCTAAAATAGCAATATTAGTACGTATTTTGGCACTTATCTTGAAAAAACTCCAAAATAGTGTATAATATCAATTGTGTCAAAATTGCGCCTGTAGCTTAACTGGATAGAGTACTCGGCTACGAACCGAGCGGTTGGGGGTTCGAATCCCTTCAGGCGCACCAGTTTGAACACACTTTAAAGCTCTAATCTTTTATCGATTTAGAGCCTTTTTCATTTTGTATAGAAAAGAGTTATTTATGATAAATAGGATTAACTATGTAAATGAATATTATAGAAGTGTTTTTGGCGAAAGAACCTTAAAAATATGCATTGATGGTGGGTTTACCTGCCCTAACAGAGATGGATCAAAGTCTAAAGGCGGATGTATTTTCTGCAGTGAGCGCGGAAGTGGCGAGCATTTGGACCAAAAGCAATCTATTCGCGAACAAGTCATTAGTACATTTTCAAAGATTAAGGTCCAAAGAGCAAACAGTTTCATCCTTTACTTTCAAAATTACTCAAACACCTATGCTTCTGTTCAAGAACTAAAACAAAAGTATGATGATGCAATTTCAGCCTTTTATGAGGCAAAAATTAACTCTACAAAGTTTGCCGATAAAAAACTAGTTGGACTCCAGATTGCAACTAGACCAGACTGCATTAATGACGAAATTGCAGAGCTATTAAATAGCTATCGTGGTTCTTTACACGTTTCAGTTGAGCTTGGTTTACAAACAATAAATGATGATTCAGCTAATTTTCTAAATCGCTGCTATACTTCTATAGACTTTCAAAATGCCATAAGAACTTTGCGAAAGCATGATATCGACTGTATTGCACACATAATCGTTGGCTTACCTGCTAAAAGTGGCAGAGAGTCCCATGAAGACATTATACGCACTATCAACTTCATTAATGGATTAGATATTCAAGGAATAAAAATTCATTCATGCTATGTCGTCGGAGGGACTGTACTTAAAGATTTATATGACAAAGGCACTTATACTCCTCTATCTCTTGAAGAATATAAGCAAGAACTCGTCTATATTCTTACTCATCTTAGAAAGGATATTGTCATTCATAGAATAACTGGAGATGCACCAAAAGATATCCTAGTTGCACCAAGTTGGAATTCGCATAAAAAACTAGTAATAAATGGTATTACAAAAATTTTTGAAAAAGAAGATTTATATCAAGGAATGTACTACAAATCTTAGTCTTAGCGAAAAGTTGAGACTAAGATTTTTTATTTTTCATATTGACACGAAAACAAATCATGATAGAATAGCCTCAAATATATGAATGCAAGGATGATTACTAAATGAGTATGCTAAATGTGCTGTTGTTTCTGCTTATTTTAGTCGCCTGCTATATTATCGTCGTCCGATGTTATACCAAAAACGAACTCAAAAAATACAAGGACAGAAACAATTTCAAATTCAAAACAAAAGATTTTTTATCTAAAAACTTTATTTCTAAAATCAATTTTCTAAAAACTAAAGACCTGTTTCTTAAAAAGCAGGGTAATCCACTTTATTTAGATTCTATAAGATACTATCTAATAAAAATCTCACTAACATTATTATTCATATATGCCGGAATTAAGAACTACAATTCTATTACTATGTCCATTTTTCTTGGGATAATAGGCTATTTCTTTATTGACGTTTATATTTTCTTTCATATCAAGAGTCGAAATCAAGCAATTCGAAATGACCTTTATAATGTTGTGAATTCACTATATTTGCAATTATCTGCAAATATTCCTTTAAAAGATTCCTTAAAATATCAGTTTCAGAACTGCAAAAACAAAGACTTTCGAAAATCCATAATCGAATTTTCAACTACTTATGAGCTATCTGGTCTTAACATAGAAAAGGCCACATCTTATTTAAAAAACAGTTATGACATTACAGAAATCACTATTTTTTGCAATGCCCTATCTGAGACAGTTAATACAGGAAACATTATGGAAATACTAGAAAATCTTTCTGAAAGTCTTGCTGAATCTCAAATCGACCAGCTAAAAAATAAGACAAGAGAAAAAGTAATATACATTACATTTGGTGTTATACTTGCACTTTCAAACATTATTGTACTTGTATTCTATCCTCTTCTAACCTCAATTGGAAAAGGATTCAATAATATTTTTAGATAGGAGAAATTTTATGAAAACTTTTATTTCAAAAACGCAAAAAAATTTAAAATCTCAAAAAGGAGCCGAGATACTTCAAGTAGTTTTAATTGGTGGAATACTGCTTGTTCTTGTAATTACACTATTCTACCCTCAAATTGAAACTTTATTTAACAACATTATGAATACAATATCTAATTGGTTTACTAATACAGGGAGCCAAGTATTTAAGTAAAAGGAGACTATTATGAATAAAAAGGTAAGTTTATTAATAGTTTCAATTGTACTTGCTGTTGTTATCTTTGTAATATCTATTTCTTTGCAAAAGCAATTAGTAAATGATATTCCGACAATAACTTGTGCTGTTGCAAATGCAGATATACCAGAATACTCAGAAGTTAACGATTCAAATGTATCATTCGTAAACATGCCTCTAGATTCTGTCGCAAACTTAAAAATAGTAATGCCATCAGATAATATATCTGGAAAGTATGCCACTTCAAAAATCTATAAAGGGCAGTTTATTTTGTATGATCAGCTTTCAACCAAACAAGACCTAATGATATTTGATGGTGAAGAAGGTAAAGAAAAAATATCCATAAAGATAAAAGGCCCTGACAGTGGTGTATCGTATATTGTCAAAAAAGGTGCAAAAATCAATCTTTATGCAACGATAATAAATGAATATGCCTCTAAAGGTTTCTTCTCTAATTTCGAAAAATTAAGCGTTGGAACTGATGATTTAGGGTACTCTTCTTTTAAAATCTTAGATAACGTACAAGTGCTTGGCACTTTTGATGAAGAAGGCAACGAAATAGAACCTTCCATCAGCAAAATAATTGATACTATTCTAGTTTGTGTGACTCCAGATGAAGCAAAAGAAATATATCTCCTTAAAGACTTTGCATCATTTGGAATTACAGAATTATAAATAGGAGCTGCTTATGAAAAGAATACTTATTTTTGTTATTATACTAATTTTATTCAACACTTACTTTGTATATGCGCAAGATACACTAGTTGATATAGATAAGCATTGGGCAAAAGTGTACATCGAATCACTATATAGTGACGGAATAGTGTCAGGATATTCAGACTGTACATTTAGGCCTAACGAAAGCATAACAATCCCACAATTCTTGAAAATGATAATAACCATGGGAAAATATAAAATGACCTCAAGTGAGCTCGGTTGGCAACAAGATTATATTAATACTGCCATATCTCATCACATTATTGATGACTCTTCTTTTAAGTCAAACGATTACCTTTCCCGAAAAGAATGCGTCAAAATTCTATCCAACATTCTAGACCTTAAAGATGTCAAAAAAAGTAAGGTTACATTTAAAGATGTTTCAGACTCAATCGAAGACTCTGTTAAAAAGCTTGTTACATTAAACATCTTCTCTGGTTACGATAACGGCACTTTTAATGAGGACAAATTTGTTACCAGAGCAGAAGCGTGTAAAATACTAGTTCTAGCATTTAAAGCCAAAAGCAGTCTTTGTTCATACGAAAATAATCCCCCAAATCCTTTAAATTCAAATATAGGAGAATCCGATTCCAATAGCAAAATCAAAAATCGTTTTACAATTGACAAAAACAGAATACATATTAAAGATGTTGGTCGATATGGTAGTTTTGATGGAATAACATTAAATCAAGAATATATCAACGATTCAAAAGTAATTAAGCTTATAAATTCATTAACCGACGATAATTCATACACGTATGTAGCATATGTTCCTGACAAATATTCTCTAAACAAACTAAATATTTGCTATGGTCTAAATGAAAGCCAAGTAAATAATGGCATATATGCTTTTCAAATCAGATTTTACGAAAATGGCTTATATAATCTTAAAGAAAACACTGGCATAGAGTCATTTTCAGACAAAGCAAAAGTCTGCATTTCTTTATACAAGATGTGGGATTTTCCTTCGGAATATGATTCTACATATTCTTCAAGCGAAAAGAACCTCGCCAAGTTAGAAAAGGCAGTTGATGTATTAACGTCATCTGCAATCAAAAAAGACTTTATGTCATATATTAAATCCAAAATTCAAGAAGCCAAAGCAAAACCAGATGACGAATTTGATGCAAAAATACAAGAAACAAAGAATTTTGGAAATTTCACAGTCAATACTATTTGCACACAAAATCAGCGTATTGATTTTTATATCACTTAAATTTGTTTTCACTTTTTGCAAGTGTGATTTCACTTGCAACTTGATCATAAATAAAGGAGATATGAAAAATATCTCCTTACGTCCCTAAAATATCGCTAATGATGTCCACCTTATTATAGCTTCAATGCTTTTCGTAGGGGATAGCTTTACCTTCCCCTACGAAACTCACATCATAAGCGTTCAAAATATAACCGAAGGTGCAATCTATGAAATTCAAATTAACTATAATTATCTCTTCAATAATTCTTCTATTTAGCAGTCTATGTTATGCATACTCCGAAAGCTTTTCAAAAGTTGTGAGTGCAATGGACTTAGAATACAAAAACATAAATGGGAAGTCACTTAATGAGGAAATCTATAATGCGTACAATCTAATAGTTTATGGAACTCCACTTGATGGATATAAAGACCAAAGATGGAAAGACGTAGATAGTGGCCTATGGAAAAATGGCTCTGCTCAGGGGGAATTCTGGGTTTTGGGTGAGAATGTTCAAGGGTACGAAGTACATAATCACAAATTTCCTGCCGATATTGAGCCTCCCTCATCCCCTGAATTTTGGAGATATGCAATAATCAATAATGCACTTTCTTCTTGGGAAGACCAAACAAAATATATGGATGATATCCAAAAAGAATATGCTCTTTCTACAAATCTTACCAGAAATGGTGTCACATATAATCTCACCGCACAAGATATAGGTCTAAATAAAATTCGACTAGAAAACTACGCCACTTGGAAGACTTATGGAACGCTATACACTCAAAGGTACGACATAAATAATAAAAAATGGTCAGCCAATTTTATGATTCCGCCAATGGCGGGAGATGCCAGTATTAAGTCATATATAGATGTGGAGAATAATGTAATTGTACCAGATCCGGAAGACACCCAAATTGATATTCCAATAAAGTTTTGTTCAAATGTTTTAGGCTTAACAGATTATGCTAAGAAGGAGCACATAAAGGAATTCTGCTCAGAACTTTATATAAATGGCCAAAAAGTTTCCAAAGTCAAAGATGCAGAAACCGTGTCAATTTCTTCCGAGTATTTATATTCATATTTTAAAAATGACACTGACAGTACTGTGGTAATAGATTTGGAAGTAAAATCTTACCTTTACACAAAATTCTCAACAGATGGAGCCTACACTGATACTGCACATGATCAAATCACAATATACTTTTATGGAATTCCAGAAGAAGAGGAAGAAGATGA
>JAEEYG010000027.1 GCA_016291695.1 Clostridia bacterium
CCCATTGCAGTACTCGTCGGCGTAGTCTTCCTATTTGAAGGTGACAATTTATTATATAAGTATTTCGCTAAAACTGAAGAAGACAAATATGCCCGAGTGGGTATCAAAGCCCTTGGAATAATGCTTGCATTACTTCGGAGGTTTGATGATAGTTTTGCCATTTGGTGACGTTCAATTTTAACAAAGCATTTTACGTAGCGGCGGCGCTTCGCCGCCATGGCGCCCAATGGGCGCCGCTACGAAATATAAAATAATAATCGTAGGGGCGATTACCAATCGCCCGCAATATAAAACAATAACCGTAGGGGCGATTATCAATCGCCCGCAATATAAAATAATAATTGTAGGGGCGATTATCAATCGCCCGTATTACAAAACAATAACCGTAGGGGCGATTATCAATCGCCCGTATTACAAAACAATAACCGTAGGAGCGATTACCAATCGCCCGCAATATAAAACAATAACCGTAGGGGCGATTATCAATCGCCCGCAATACAAAACAATAACCGTAGGTGCGATTAGCACGGGCGGAAGCGTCCATCAATCATAAAATATAAAAAACAAGGAGACTAATTAAAAATGAAACTACTAGAAAAAAACTATGAACCAAAAGATTTTGAAGAAAGGATTTATCAAAACTGGCTAGACAAAAAATATTTCAAAGCTGATGAAAACAGCAAAAAGCCACCATTCTCAATTGTAATTCCACCACCAAACATAACTGGTGTTTTACACATGGGACATGGTATGGACAACACTCTTCAAGATATCTTAGTTAGATATAAAAGAATGCAAGGCTTTGAGACCATGTGGATTCCTGGTGTTGACCATGCTTCTATTGCAACCGAAGCAAAGATCGTTGCTAAGATGAAAGAAGAAGGCCTAACCAAAGAAGATATAGGTAGAGAAGAGTTCTTAAAAAGAGCTTGGGCTTGGAAAGAAAAATATGGTGGAACAATCCTATTACAACTTCGTAAGATGGGTGTTTCTTGTGACTGGGATAGAACTTCATTCACAATGGACGAAAATCTTACAAGAGCCGTAAAAAAAGTTTTTAAAGATTATTATGATAAAGGTTTAATCTATAAAGGCGAGAGAATGGTTAACTGGTGTCCATTCTGTAATACTTCAATTTCTGATGCAGAAGTTGAATATGAAGAAGAGCCATCACATCTATGGCATATTAGATATCCTTCACCTGATGGAAAATATGAAATTGTTGTTGCAACAACTCGTCCTGAAACAATGCTTGGAGATACAGCAATAGCAGTAAATCCAGAAGATGAAAGATATAAAGACATTGTTGGAAAAACAGTTATTCTTCCTTTAATGAATAAAGAAATTCCAATTATTGCTGATGAATACGTTGAGAAAGAATTTGGAACTGGTGCTGTTAAGATTACTCCAGCACATGATCCAAACGACTATGAAGTAGGACTTCGTCACAACTTAGAAATTGTTAAAGTGTTTAGCGAAACAGGAAAGATGCTAGATTTAATTCCAAAATATGAAGGAATGGATAGAATCGAAGCTAGAAAACTTGTTGTTGAAGACTTAGAAAAAGAAGGCGTACTAGTTAAGATAGAAGATTATAGCCACAACGTTGGAAAATGCTACAGATGTCACAACACAATTGAACCATATATTTCAAAGCAATGGTTTGTTAAAATGAAACCTCTTGCAGAACCAGCAAACAAAGCAGTTCGTGAAGGCACAACGAAATTTGTTCCAGAAAGATTTGATAAAATTTATTTCAGTTTTATGGACAATATAAAAGATTGGTGTATTTCAAGACAACTTTGGTGGGGACACAGAATTCCAGCATATTATTGTGATGATTGTGGACATATTGAAGTTTCTGAAGAAGATGTAACAGTTTGTCCTAAGTGTGGAAAGCCGATGCATCAAGACGAAGATACATTAGATACTTGGTTTAGCTCAGCTTTGTGGACATTTGCAACAATGGGATGGCCAGATAAAACAAAGACTTTAGAAAAATTCCATCCAACATCAGTACTAGTTACTGGTTATGATATTATCTTTTTCTGGGTTGCTAGAATGATTTTCTCTTCACTTGAAAATGTTAATGAAGTTCCATTTAATGATGTTTTGATTCATGGACTAGTTAGAGATTCTCAAGGAAGAAAAATGAGTAAGTCTTTAGGAAATGGCGTTGATCCGTTAGAAGTAATAGAAAAGTTCGGTGCCGACTCATTTAGATATTCACTTGTTCATGGAACATCTCCAGGAAACGATTTAAGATATTCTGAAGAAAAGCTAGAAGCTGGCCGTAACTTTGCAAATAAGCTATGGAATGCTTCAAGATTTGTTTTGATGAACTTTGGTGAAGATTACAAAGAAGACTGGGATAACTTAGCTTTAGAAGATAAATGGATTTTATCTAAACTAAATAGAACTATTAATGAAGTAATAAACAGTATGGATAAATATGACTTTGGTGTTGCACTTCAAAAAATTATGGAGCTTACTCGTGATGAATTCTGCGACTGGTACATTGAGATGTGTAAGCCTCGTCTATATGACATGACAAATCCAACTCGTAATTCTGCATTAACAGTTTTGAATAAAGTATTAATTGATTGCTTAAAGATGCTTCATCCATTTATGCCATTTATTACAGAAGAGATTTATACTAAGCTTCCAAATGCTGGAGAAAGCATTATGATTTCTGATTATCCTAAGGCTGATGATAAGTATAACTATGAAAAAGAAGAAAAAGATTTGGAACTTGTAAAAGAAATCATTACTGGTGTTAGAAACTTAAGAGCTAATATGAATGTTGCACCTTCTAAGAAAGCATCAATGATATTTGTTACTAATAAAAAAGACGTAATTGAAGAAGGTCAAGGATTTATTGAAAAATTAGCTGGCGCAGATAAAGTTACTTGCCAAGCTGATAAAGCTGGTATTCCTGAAAATGCAGTATCACTTGCTGTAGAAGGTATCGAAATTTATATTCCTTTTGATGAACTTGTAGATATTGATAAGGAAATCGAGAGGCTTGAAAAAGAAGCACTAACTTATACAAACGAAATAAATAGAGCAAAGAGGATGCTAGATAATCCTGGATTTACAAGTAAAGCTCCACAAGATAAGATTGACGCTGAAAAAGCTAAGATTACAAAATATGAAGATTTACTTGCTAAAACAAATGAAAGATTAGAAAGCCTAAAGAAATAAAAAGAAGCCCACGCAAATTCATGCGTGGGCTTTTTGTCAGTCTATTATGTAGTACTTGTTCGGATCCGTGGACTCAGACACTTCTTTTTTGAGAGTGTCCAAGCGTTCTTTCCACGGACTTACTTCAGTGTCAATCTGATTTTCCCGAAGGAAGCCTTCATATACAAGAATCATACCGAATGCGGCACGACCAGATGCAAGAATAGGTCCACCGGCATCAAGTAAAATCTTGGACCTTACAGGTTCGAGTTCGAAAGTAAGTTCTCGAAGTTTGGCGGCGGTTTCTGCTCTTATGAGAGCCATGTCGATTTTCCGCTGCCTCTTTTTAGCACCTACTTCTTCAGCTCTCCGCTTGTTCTCGTATCCAGTGATTCGAAGTTCCCTGGCAAGTCGCTCCTGTCTTCTGTCGTAAGAGTTCATCCCAAATCCTCCTTGCATTTTTACTGTATTTGTGATAACTAGGATAAGTATTTTATCGATCAATTTTGTAAAACTGATTTGGATTTGTCATTTCACTTACTACTTGTTTTAGCTCCTGAAAAGCGGACTTTACTTCTTTTGATTGAAGATCTATGCCCGCATTACCAAGTTCAGTTTCTATTGCAGTAATCTTACCAAAAGCGCCTCGATTTGAGTCAATTATCCGAGAAACCTTGTCTAGCAAGTCATCCCTTTTTGAGGGTGGAATTGACAAAAAGCGAATAATAGTAAAGATTTTTTCTTTTACGATTTTACTAGCTTCTCTTTCTGCCTCTCTTTTTTTACTCCTTAGGTTCTTCTTGGTTTCTTGATGTAGCTCTAGGTCAATGCTTTGATGTTCCACTTCTCTGTACAACCGCATTCCTTTTGAATTTCGAACTGTCGTAAAGTATCCGCCTCCGCTACGATGAACTGTCATGTTATAGCCTCCTTATGATAGATTCCCGTGTATTATATCATTTTACCTCGTTTATGTAAACAAAAACATTTTGATATTCTGTTTAGCTATTTGTTGTAGTGTTGAATAATTAGCCATTTGATAGTATAATTGCCTTACAAATACACCATTTAGGGAGGTTTTTAGTTGAATATAGACAAACTTCTTAAAAACGTAGAAAAACCTATTAGATATACAGGTGAAGAAATAAATATGTGTAAAAAGGACCTAAATAGCATAGCTTTTAGGTATTGTTTTTGTTTCCCAGATGTATATGAAATAGGTATGTCACATCTTGGACTTAGAATTCTATATGATTTATATAATAGACGTGAAGATACATATTGTGAGCGTGCTTTTGCTCCATGGGTTGATATGGAAGGCCTAATGCGAAAGAATAATATTCCTTTGTTTTCTCTTGAGACTAAGACTCCCTTAAATGAGTTTGATATGCTTGGATTTACGCTCCAATATGAAATGAGCTATACAAATATTATTAATATGCTTGATTTGGCTGGTATTCCTCTTTTATCTAATGACCGAAAAGAGAATGATCCATTCATAATGGCTGGTGGACCATGTTCATATAACTCTGAGCCAATTTGTGACTTCTTTGACTTTATTGTATTAGGTGAAGGCGAAGAGCTAAACATGGAGGTTACAGATGAGTGGATTAAATGGAAAAAAACTGGAGAGCCTCGTATAAAGTATTTGGAAAGAATATCAAAAATTGAAGGCGTATATGTTCCTTCTTTTTATGATGTTACATACAATGATGATAATACAATTAATAGTATAAAGACAAATAATGAAAACGCTAAAGAAATAGTAACAAAAAGAATCATAAAGAATTTAGATGAGGTTAGTTACCCTGAAAAATGGATGGTTCCATACTTAAGTGTAGTTCATGATAGACCAATGCTTGAAATATTTAGAGGTTGCATTCGTGGATGTAGGTTTTGCCAAGCAGGATTTTTATATAGACCAGTAAGAGAAAAATCAGTTGAAGTTTTAGAAAAAAATGCTAAGAATTTAATAAATAATACTGGTTATGAAGAACTTGCACTTTCTTCTTTATCTACATCAGATTACAGAGAGTTTTTTAAACTTGCAGATGATTTAATTTGTGATTTTAAGCCTCGAAATGTTAACCTTTCTCTTCCATCATTAAGAATTGATTCAGTAAGTCTTAAGTTAATGGATGAAGTAAGTAACGTTAGAAAAGCAGGACTTACTTTTGCACCTGAAGCCGGAACACAAAGATTAAGAGATGTTATAAATAAAGGTATAACCGAAGAAGATATTTTAAAAGGTTGTGAGCTTGCATTTAGAAGCGGATGGAACAATGTTAAGTTATATTTTATGATAGGACTTCCAACAGAGACATATGACGATTTACAAGGCATAGTTGACTTGGCAAATAAAATAGTAGATGTTTATTATTCTATTCCAAAAAATGAAAGAGCAAAAGGACTAGTAGTAACAGTAAGTACATCAACATTTGTTCCTAAGCCTTTTACTCCATTTCAATGGTGTATGCAAGATGATGTGGAAACAATAAATAAAAAGCAAGAATTCTTAAAAACAAATTTAACTAATAGAGCAATTAAATATAGTTGGCACGACTCAAAAACTTCTACTTTAGAAGCGGTGCTTGCTAAAGGAGATAGAAAGCTTAATAAAGTGCTATTAAGAGCACATGAACTTGGTTGTAAGTTTGATAGTTGGGGAGAATTTTTTGATTATGATAAATGGATGCAAGCATTTAAAGATTGCAATATAGACCCATTTTTCTATTCAAGACGAAAGATTCCTCTAGATGAAGTACTTCCTTGGGAACATATTAATATAATGGTTACAAAGGAGTTCTTTAAAAAAGAGTATAATAATGCTATGAATGAAATCGTTACACCAAATTGTAGAACTAAATGTGCTGGATGTGGTGCAGCAAAATTTGGATGCGGAGTTTGTTTTGAAAATAAGGAGTTAGCATATGATATATAGAATGAAATTTGAAAAAAGAGATGAAGTAAAATATATTGGCCATCTAGATACTATGCGTACTTTTACTAGATGTATTAAGAAGACAAATTTGCCAATTAAGTTTTCGAACGGATTTAATCCAAGAGTACAACTTGCATTTGCTCTTCCACTTGCTGTAGGCGTTACTTCCGAATGTGAGTTTTTTGATTTAGAACTTAATGGCGACGTGGAATGTGAGAAAGTAATTAAAGAACTGAATCAAAATCTCCCTGAGGGATTTAGGGTAGTCACTTGTGAAAAACTAGAAAAAGCCAAAGGACTAATGTCACTTGTTGTTGAAGCTGAATATGAAGTGACATTTTTACTCTCTAATGCTGATGTGGACGATTTGGTTTCAAAACTCAACAATATTTTTGAACAAGACGAAATATTAGTTAATAAGAGTTCCAAAAATGGAAAAGAAGAGCAAGTTAATATTAAAGATTTAATAATTGATTATTCAATTATTAAAGATAGCTACAACGCAATTGTAATTAGAGTTCATTGCTTTGCAGGAAGCAAGAGTAATCTAAATCCAAATTTTATTGTTCAGGTAGCAAAAGAAGTTTTGAATGATGATATTGTTGATGATTATTACATTCATAGAAAAAAGTTAATATTGCAATAAAAAAGATGCCCTTCACAGGGCATCTTTTTTGTATGAGTATTAGCAACCACAGCATCCATCGACTTGGTCGACAACAGTGGTTGTGGTGACAGTGGTGGTGGTAGTTGTAGTCACTTCTACCGTAGTAGTCACCTCAGTACCGTCACAAGGATTACAAACAGGCTCGTAGCACTGTCCACATGTATTAGTATCCTCTTGTGTCTGATTTACGGGCTGAGCTCTAAATCCAATTACGGGTTCAGAGCAATTGCCAAAGAAGTATCCGACGTACACATCAAGTTTTGCTCCACTGCAGAATTCGATGTATCCAACCCAGACTCTGCCAGAGTTTCTGGGCAGGAACATATGAGAACCATACGTTTTGCCACAAGCGGTGGGACATCTGACGTAGATGGAAGCATTTACAACAGACTGAAGCGTAGCTTCATCTCCGAGAACTGCTTCGACAAGTTCTACGTTATAGAGATAGAGAGTTGCTCGAAGATCAGTTCCGCCGCGAATCACTTCATCACTTTCATTCAGGTCAATTCTAGCGAATTTACGACGACGAATAGCATTTCCATCTTCGAGACCATTGGGAGAGCGCCGAGAACCATGTTGATAGCCAATTGTTCCCAGGTCTTCATCGGGACGAAGAACACCACAAATCCTAGAAGAATTATCCAGGATAAAGGTTGCGGTTCCTGAGTCAACGAAGACACCTTCGCATTCGCACTCTTGTCTTGTGACAGCAGATGCTACACTTGTGATACCGAGAGCCATGATGACAACCAGGACCAGGGAAAGAAGCCGCTTAGTCATGTCTGATTCCTCCTTGGCTTTTAAGCCGTCTTAGTAGTATAGAGTTTTGCACGTGAAATAATAACACAGAAATTTACATAAATCAATAGAATTATGTATTTTTTCTATAACACAATTTTTTACTACTTTTTTCCGTTTAAATGTCGAAAAATTGTTTAATAAAGACTTATATGATATAATTTTTTTGAATGCTAAAGATGAAAGGAAGTTGCCTAATGGAACTTATTTATGAGAATTCTTTTGTTACGGATAATGAGATTAAGAAGTATTCAAAGAAAATCCAAGAAATTCACAATAGTATTTGCAATAAGGAATGCCCAGGAAGCGATTTTTTAGGTTGGGTAAATCTTGAATATGATAAGGATGAAATAGAGAGAATTAAAACGTGTGCCGCTAAGATTAGAAGAGATTCTGATTATTTAGTTGTGATTGGTATTGGAGGCTCATATTTGGGTGCAAGAGCTGTAATCGAGGCGTTATCACACTCATTTAGACAAAAAAATGTGCTTTTTGCTGGTAATAACATGAGTCCAGATTACATTAATGATTTATTAGAATTCATTGGAGACCATGATTTTTCAATTAATGTTATTTCAAAATCAGGTACTACTACAGAACCAGCCATAGCATTTAGCATACTAAAACAAAAGCTTTACGAAAAATATGGTCATGATGAAGCATGTAAACGTATTTACGTCACAACCGATAGAGAAAAGGGACTTCTTAGAAAAGAAGCGATTGATGAGAATTATGAGACTTTTACTGTGCCAGATAACATTGGTGGAAGGTATTCAGTATTAACTCCTGTTGGGCTTCTTCCAATAGCTGTTGCTGGTATCAATATAGATAATCTTATGCTTGGCGCATTACAAGCTATGCAAAAGTATGAAGTTTTGCCAGATAACGAGGCATATACTTATGCAATTATTCGAAACATTCTTTTGAAAAAAGGCAAAGATATTGAACTTCTTGTAAATTATGAGCCAAAACTTCACTATTTTACTGAATGGTGGAAGCAATTATTTGGCGAAAGTGAAGGAAAAGACGGCAAAGGTATTTTCCCTGCAGGAGTAGATAACACAACAGACTTGCATTCTATGGGACAGTACATACAAGATGGCCAAAAAATGATTTTTGAAACAGTCTTAGACGTTGAGAACCCTTATAGAGATTATAAGTTGCCTACTCAAAATGATGCAGAATTAGATTTCCTTACTGGCAAGTCGTTAAATGAAGTTAACCACATGGCAATGCAAGGTACGATTAAAGCTCATTATGATGGTGATGTTCCTAACATTCTAATTAAGATAGATAGAATAGATGAGTATAATATTGGTTGGCTAATTTACTTCTTTGAGAAGGCTTGCGCTGTATCTGGACTTATGCTTGATGTTAATCCATTTAACCAGCCTGGCGTTGAGGCATATAAAAAAGAAATGTTTAAATTACTTAAAAAATAAATCTTTCTGAGAGGAAGAGACTAATGACAAAATACTTTAATAGTGCGATTGTCGGCAACGGCAGAATGCTTGCTTGCTTTGACAGAAATGCAGAACTAATTAGATTGTATTATCCTAATATTGACTATTACCAAAATGTAAATTATTACAGCTTGGGCTTTATTAAGGACTCTTCAAATGACATTTTTTGGGCTAAGGATGCAGAAGTAATTAATCAATATTATGATGGTAATATTATTTACACTAAGTTAAAGTATGATGATGTTGATATACTTATTAGAGATTATGCTTTGCCTGATGATAATGTTTTAGTTCGAAAGATAAAATTCAATCAACCAGTAAGTCTTGCAGTAATGTCGAATCTTAATTCTAGTAGTGATAGATTAGTGTCGGGTATGTTTGTAAATAATTCTCTTATACAGTATGCGCAAGAATTATATTTTGCTACTTCATCTAACACAAAAGTTATAAGGCACAAGGTTAATGATCCAAAGAGTATAAACGAAGATATGCTTCCTGATGAAGACTACATTGGAATGTCGAGTTCTAGTGCAATAGTATATGAGGCAAAAAAAGAAATTTGCTTACACATTGTACTAGAGAGTACACTTAAGAATTGTTTTTCTCAAATTGAAAAGCAAAAAACTAAATCTGAACAAGAACTATTTGAATCAGTTCGAAAATACTGGAGAGATTATTTAGAGGACCATCTAAACTATTATATTAAAGATAATAAGTTTTCTAACAAAGAAATAGATATCATAGAAAGAACCATATACATGTATTCGCTTCTAACTAATAAAGATACTGGCGCAGTATTAGCTAGTCCTGATGTTGATGAAAATTTTACTGTTTGTGGACGATATGGCTATTGTTGGCCAAGGGATGCATTGTTTATAAATTCTGCAATGCTTGAACTTGGTTTCAGAGAAGAGGTTGAAAAGTTCTATTCCGTATGGGCAAGCAAAACTCAATTAAGTAATGGTCTCTTTGAACAAAGGTATTACTCTAATGGCGAACTTGCTCCATCATGGGGAATGCAAATCGATGAAACGGCTTCTATTGTTATTGGAATATCAAAGCTACCTGATTACAAAAACTATATTGAAATTATTAAAAGAGCGACTTGTGGGTTAATTGATTTTCTTGATTCAAATTATATTTCTAAAGCTTGTTATGATATTTGGGAAGAAAGAAAATCATCACACTTATATTCTACAGCTAGTATTTATAAGGCTCTGGAGCTTGCTAGAGAAATGCTAAAAGATAATAGTGATTGTAATCATCTTGTATATGAAATAGATTTATTACTTCCCAACATTTTAGAAGGAATAAAAGAAACTTTTGTTAAAAATGATAGATTAATTCGTAGTAAGAACGATTATGTAATAGATATCTCATTACTTGGTGCAATACTTGATTTTGATGTTTTTGCACCATCTGAAGTTGTTTCTAAAAATACAGTTAAGGAAATTGAGGAAAAACTTAAATCACCTATTGGTGGATATTATAGATATGAAAATGACCAGTATAATGGTGGCAATATTTGGATAATATCTACACTTTGGCTTGCCCTTTATTATATTAAATTAGGCGACAAAGAAAGAGCTCTAGAGCTTTATAATTGGGTTACTGAGCATAGTGATGATAAAGGTTTTCTGGCTGAACAAATAGATAAAGAGACAGGAAAGCCATCATGGATCGTTGGTCTTTCATGGAGCCATGCTTTATATATTATTGTTGGTAAAAAATTGAAAGGAATGTAGTATTAATGGCTAAAGTAGCTAAAACAGTTTTTGTATGTAATAGTTGTGGAAATGAATCTAGTAAGTGGCTTGGAAAGTGCCCTGCGTGTGGAGCTTGGAATTCATTTTTTGAAGAAAAGGTAGTAGACGCCAAAACCACTTCTGGACTAGGAGCTAGAACTACAGCTACAAAAGCCGAAATCTTAAAACTTAATAACGTAGAATGTAATAATTTTGAAAGATATAAAACTGGTTATGAAGAATTAGATAGAGTACTAGGAGGTGGCCTTGTACAGGGCTCTCTCGTATTACTTGGTGGTGAACCTGGTATTGGTAAATCAACTTTAATCTTACAACTATGTGATAAGGTTAAACTTGATGGACCAATTCTATATGTTTCAGGAGAGGAATCGGGTTCACAAATTAAAATGAGAGCAGACAGACTAAATGTTGAAAATGATAATATATTCTTTCTTGGTGAGACTTCGATGACTTTAATCGATGAAGCAATCGAAAAGATTAAGCCTGCCCTTGTAATTATAGATTCTATCCAAACTATTTATAGTGATGATATAACTGCAGCGCCGGGAAGTGTTTCTCAAGTTAGAGAAGTAACAAGTAAAATCATGATGACTTGTAAAAAGAAAAACATTACTACAATTATCATTGGACATGTTACAAAGGATGGAAACATTGCAGGACCTAGAGTTCTAGAACATATGGTAGATGCTGTGCTTTATATAGAGGGTGAAAGGTTCTTTTCTTATAGAGTTCTTAGAGGTGCAAAGAACAGATTTGGTTCTACGAATGAAGTAGGTATTTTTGAAATGCGTGAAGAGGGTATGTGCGAAATTAAAGACCCTTCGGATATTATGATTTCAGAAAGAGAAGGAAATCCATCTGGCTCTGTTATTATTGCAACGCTTGAAGGAACAAGAACTATGCTAATTGAAGTTCAAGCATTAGTAACGCCTACTGCCTACGGACTTGCCAGAAGGACCGGAATAGGAGTTGAGTTTAATAGACTTGTTCTTTTACTTGCAGTATTAGAGAAAAGAGCAGGTCTTCCTTTGTCTAATCAAGATGCATACGTTAATGTTGTTTCTGGTATTAAGCTAGATGAGCCAGCTGCAGACTTAGGCCTTGCATTGGCACTAGTTTCTAGCTACAAGAATATGCCTATTTCTAAAGAGCTTGTTGCTGTTGGTGAAGTAGGACTAACAGGTGAAATTAGAAGTGTAAGTCAAATAGAAAAACGCGTAAAAGAAGCGGACAGAATGGGATTTACTAAGATTTTAGTGCCATATAGCACTTTAAAGCAGATAAAATTTAAAGGAAATATAGAGGTTATTGGTGTAAAAACAATTCGAGAAGCCATTGAACGAGCGATTCAATGAAAGTCGCTTGATTTATAGGGTTTTACCATTATATTCACTTGACATAATATGTAAACTATGGTATAATCAAGATGATTATTGAAAGGTGGTATGATAAATGGCTGAGAATAAATTAAAATTTGGTGATTTGACTCAATATGGTTTTACAGTTGCTGAAGCTTTAAAAGGAATTGATATTGAAGGATATTTTACTGAAGCAGCCTTAGAAAACATTATAAGTGAAGGAAAAAGACTTACTATTACAAAGGAGAAAAAGGATGCAATACCTACAAGTGCTCCTGAGATAGTAAGGAAACTTGCTGAAAGATGCGTTATAAATGATCAAAATATAGATAATACAGAGCCGGCTCCAGAAGAACCGGTTTCTCCTGATGCTGAAGAGCCAACACCAGATACTGAGCCAGCACCTGATGCTCAGCCAGCACCAGAAGCACAACCAGCACCTGATGCTGAGCCAGCACCTGAAGCACAACCAGCACCTGATGCTCAGCCAGCACCTGATGCACAGCCAGCACCTGATGCTCAGCCAGCACCAGAAGCACAGCCGGCACCTGATTCTCAGCCAGCACCAGAAGCACAACCAGCTCCTGATGCTCAGCCAGCACCTGAAGCACAGCCGGCACCAGATACACAACCGGAGCCAGAAACTCCAGACCAAGACGATGACCCAATGAATATAAATCCGGATGACCTTAATATTCCAGATCCAGATTTAGATGATACTGCTGATAACGGTACTCCTGAACCTGCAAATGCTACTGGAGGAACAATTAGGTCAACCGTGCTTGATTTGTATGGATTTAGAATTTTTAACCCTATATTTATTTTGAATGGTATTGAAGTCAAAGACTTAAGAAGCGAAGAATCATTTGATTTAACACCAGAATTGCTATTATCTTTAGTTAAATCTGGTAACATTGAGCTTGATGGTGTTAAAGCAAATGAAGTAACTTTAGAAATGATTAAGAATAGAATTGCAGGGATTGGTGTCGACCAAGCAGAACCAGCACCAACACCTGAACCTGCGCCAGCTGCAGAGCCTGCACCAGCACCTGAACCTGCACCAGCTGCAGAACCAGCACCAACACCTGAACCTGCGCCAGCTGCAGAGCCTGCACCAACACCTGAACCTGCACCAGCACCAGGGCCTCAACCGGCACCACAGCCTGGACGTCAACCGGGTCCACAACCAGGTCCTCAACCGGCACCACAGCCTGGACGTCAACCGGGTCCACAACCAGGACCTCAACCAGGATCACAACCGGGACCACAACCAGGACGCCAACCAGGTCCTCAACCAGGTCCACAACCGGGATCACAGCCAGGATCTCAACCAGGATCACAACCAGGAGCGCAGCCAGCACCTGCACCAACAGATGGATCAGCCCCAACTCCTACATCAAATAGAAAGAAACGCGCTAAGGATACTGAGCTTAGACCAGAATCTGAAGAAAATATTGCAGAGAATGCTGGAGCAGAGTTTAGATTAAAACTTGATTTAAAGCAATTACGCTTACATGCAGATAATCTTTTAACCCTTGCAAGAAGTATTCCTGAATTATCTAGTGTTATTAATGCAGTAGGTAGAAGCTTTAGAAAACCACTAATGATTTGCTACCCTAGAATAATTGATATGCTAGAAAATGGGCTGGATAAGTACTTTGAAAAAAATCCAAATCATCCAATGAGGGAAGTATATGATAGAGAAATGGCAGATAATGTTCAAGCACAATTAGATGCAAATAATCCTGAAAAACGTAAAGCTGCTCGTTCTGCTAATAAACAAGCTCCTGAAAATAAGCCAGAAGAAGAGGAAAAGATTGAAACTCCTACTTTTGAAGGTGTAGAAAGCCCTTATGGAAAAATTGCGGCAGAGCAAAAGAGATTAAGAGAAACAAGATCTAAGAGAATAAAGGATATGACCGTAGATGAAGTTAAAGCTCATCCAATTACTTCTGAAGATGTAAGATTGGTACTTCATTATAGAGGATTACAAAGAGCTATTGAAAAATTGAAGAATGGATATGAAGTAGCGCTTAAAAAATATGAGCAAATGAAAGCGGAAATCGAAAAAGATGGTAATACTCCAACAAATAAGCAAAAAGAAGAATTAGCAGAAGCAAAAACAGTAGCTCAAGCATGGTTTAATAAACTAAATGAGTTCTGTGAAAAACTAGATGCTTTTAATAAGGAAGAAGTAGGTAACACTACAAAAGGAGCAGTTGTAGAGGAAGCACTTGCAAAAGTTCAATTTGCTTTGATTCAGCCTGAAAATGGTTTAGGTGGAAACTTCCCTCAAATTACTCCAATGGCGCTTCAACAGTATAGAGAATATTGTACTGCTCCTGAGGCAAAAGCAAAAGAGTTTAAACGTCAAAATGTTGGAACGGTTAGTCTTGAAGACGGAATGCCAAATAGTTCAAGAACAAAATTTGATGAAATTAATGAGACAGAAGATAGAGTTTTAGCATCAAGATTAGGTGCATTCTGTGAAGCAGAAAAGGGCACTGGAAGAGCAACTAATGATCCATTAAATCTAACAGGTAGAAAATATGCTCCAAGACTTGATATTGGGAAACTTGAATTAATGATATTAATTGAACAAGAAGCGAGACAAATCTTAAGAGAACATAGTAACGAAAGAGAAAACCGTGGAGAGTCTAGATAATAAAGAATATTATTAAATAAAGGAGGAATGTATATGGCAGCAGCTAATAATGTACCAAATATAACAAGATTTGAAAAGGAATTTATGGGAGCAAATGGAGTAGCACCTGTCGTAGAAGACGAAAGAAGAAAAAAGATTAAGGCTGATTATTTAAAGCTAAAAGCAGAGCCAGTTACAGAGCGTGATGCTGATATTGTAAAAAAATATCTAAGATCACTTGAGGCTTTAAAAAGAGCATACGCAGATTATAAAGCTCATCCTAACGATGCAAATGTAGCGAAGAGTTTGGAAACACAATGTGAAAGATTCAATAAATGGTGTGATTCACTTTCAGATATAGATGAATCAGCACCAACTAACAAAGAGCTAGTTGAAAATATATTAGCTAGACTTCAATCACGCCATATTGAGATAATGGATAAAGGTGGAAGAAGAACTGCTGGAATAAGCGTTTTCCCTAAAATGTCTAAAACGGAAAGAGAATTAAGAATAAAACACTATGTTGAGTATAATAAGCTTCGTGCAGATTATTTGGCAGCAAAGAAGTTAAGAGAGGCTCAACTAACTGCTAATCCACCAGTGACTCCAACTATTACTAAGGAAGACTTAAAAAAGAAATTAAAAGCTTTGAGAGATTATGGTAAAAGTAGGACAAGCGTATGTAAGCCTGCAAGAACAGTATATGGTGAATTATTAGATACAGAAAATTTATTTAGAGATTCATTAATTGGAGATATCTGCAGACAAGATGAGCAAGAGATAGAAAACACTAAAAAGGGTTTTAGACGTTTCACCAGAGAAAGAAGACAAAGAAGAGGCTTAGAATTAAACATTCCTGCAATGAGGTTTATTGGTGAGATGATGGAAAAGACAGATGGGCTTCGTAGTGAGATGGCTAATGAACTTGGTATTTAGTTAAACAAAATAAAAAATCTTTGAAACATTATTGTTTCAAAGATTTTTTTGTATATGATTGCTACTCTTAAGTATACATATAGCTTTCATTATTGCGATTAATCTAAAAATATAATAATATGTAGTTATTGAAACGAGGTGAGATAAAAGTCAAATGGAACTTGAGCAAAATATTCAGTATATTAAGGGCGTTGGACCTAGCAGGGTGCTATTATTAAATAAATTGGGCATTTTTACGTTAAATGATTTAATAACATATTTCCCAAGAACATATGAAGATAGAAGTGTGATTAAAAAGATTTCTGAAATTACTACACGGAGAAACTGTGGGTTTTAAAGCGGTGGCCATATCAAGACCAAGTGAAGCTAGAATCAAAAAGAACATGACAATAACAAAGCTTATAGCTAGAGATGAAACAGGTTCGGCTCTTATCTCATGGTTCAACCAAAGTTATATTAAAAATCAAATTGAAGCAAATGAAGAGTATTATTTCTTTGGTAAAATCACTAGAGCTTATGCTGGAAGAATCGAGCTTTCTTCTCCGGTTTTTGATAAAGCTGGGGAAAACAAAAATACTGGCAAAATTGTTCCTTTATATCCTTTGACTAATGGGTTATCTCAAAACGTTTTAAGAGGAATCATAGAAAATGCAATGGCGCTTGTTGGCAACCAAATTGAAGAGTTTATGCCGGCTGATATTAGAAAAAAATATAAATTATGCGAGTTGAATTTTGCAATTCATAATATTCATTTTCCGGAGCATAATGAAGATTTTATTGCTTCAAGAAAAAGAATCGCTTTTCAAGAGTTATTGCTTTTACAGCTTGGACTATTGAATATAAAAGAAAAAGGCAAAATTGAAGAAAAGGGAATATGCTTTAATAGTAATGTTTCGGAAGATGATTTTATAAAGTCGTTACCTTTTACACTTACAAATGCACAAATGAGGGCATGGAATGAAATAAAGCATGATATGGAACAGGATAAGCCAATGAATAGGCTTGTTCAGGGAGACGTTGGCTCTGGAAAGACGGTTGTAGCCGCTTTAGCAATGTATAAAGCGGTTAAAAGTGGATATCAAGCTTCTTTAATGGCACCAACAGCTATCCTTGCAAATCAGCATTATAATGGAATTTCCAAAATGCTAGAACCTTTCGGAATTAAGTGTGCATTATTTACAAGTGCTTTAACTAAAAAGCAGAAGGAGACATTAATTCAAGATTTAAAAAATGGAAGTATAGATATTGCAATTGGTACGCATGCCTTAATCGAAGAAAATATTGAGTTTAATAATGTTGGCCTTGTTATAACAGATGAGCAGCATAGATTTGGCGTAAGGCAGCGTTCTAAGCTTTCTAATAAGGGAGAAAAAATAGACACTCTTGTAATGACGGCTACGCCAATTCCAAGAACTTTGGCTTTGATATTATATGGTGACTTGGATATTTCTATCATTGATGAGCTTCCACCAGGGAGGCAAAAAGTTGATACTTATGCAGTTAAGAGAAATATGGAAAATAGAGTTAATGATTTCATCAGAAAAGAAATTGCTTCTGGAAGGCAGGCATATATAGTGTGTCCGCTAGTCGAAGAATCAGAACTTTCAGACCTGAAGTCTGTGCAAATAATGCATGATTATTATAAAAAAGTATTTCCTGAGTTTTCAATAGAGTACTTACATGGAAAAATGAAAAACAAAGAAAAAGACGAAATAATGAGTCGATTTAGGGATGGAAAAATAGATATTCTAATTTCAACTACGGTTATTGAAGTTGGAGTTGATGTTCCCAACGCTACTATAATGTGCGTAGAGAATGCGGAAAGATTTGGCTTAGCACAGCTTCACCAGCTTAGGGGAAGAGTTGGAAGAGGGAAGCATAAGTCATACTGCATACTAAAATATGAATCAAATTCTGAAATAGTCAAAAAAAGAATGGAAATAATGACAAAAACAAATGA
>JAEEYG010000028.1 GCA_016291695.1 Clostridia bacterium
CTTAAAGTCTTTGTATCTATCTCAGATAGCTTATCAGTTGCATTGGCGTTAGTGTAGTATACAGTATGATTCTTAAAATCAAAGCCAACATATATGCCTCTTGCAAAGTCTAGTCCATTTTCGCCTTTCATATCTACGCTATATAGCATACCAGTGTTTCTTTGAAGATAGAATCTATCATCAATAACATGAATGCTATCAATGTCAGTTGCTCTGAACAAATTATCTATACGTCCATTAGAATTAATAATATTTACATACCTTTGACTATTATGATAATCAGAATCTTTATAAAAATGTCCACCTAATGCTGTTTTAACAAAGTCATTATTGTTGTACTCAACGTAATATAGTTTATCTTTATAAGAAACAATTCCTCTACCATCATTATAAGTAATATACTCATCTTGTGACTCAGTTTCATTTTCAGTAACAGAAGGAACATCTTCCCCACTATTATTCTCATTTTTGCTGTTATCAAAACAACCATTTAACAAAAACATTAAACTAATTGCTAAAAGAGCAATTAATAATCTCCTCATCTAAAGTACCTCCTTATACTAGTAAACCCACGTTGACAACCATTTTGTAGAATCAATATATCTAGAAGAAACTCTTGCACCACTATATACAGGATAGAAATACATAAATGTCAATAAGAAAACTACACATAGTATTGGAATAAGTTTCTTAAGCTTTGGCTTCCAGTTTACTAGCTTTGACATCATGAATACTATTGTAAGCATCATATATGGCAAAACAATGAAATAATGATAAATATACATATCTCTTGTTATTCTTGCATACGATAGCCATGTAATTAAAGCCATAACTAATAGTATAAATCCATTTTTATCTTTCTTAACAATAGTATACACAAATGTATAAACAAATGTGATACACGATAGCCACCAAATAGCAGGGTTTGCCATTGATGCAATAGTACTCTTTGTTCCATCATCATAAGAATCAACGTAGAACCACATAGGTCTAATAGAAACTGGCCATGTATACCATTTACTTGAAAATGGATGTTCTGTATAGTCCTCATTATGATCCGGCCCTAAATTAGCATGATATTGGAACATAGCAATTTGGTATTTGATAAATCCTTCAATACTGTCAGGTGAAACAGTTTCACTCTCAGTATCTCCTAATTCATTAATATATGAATAAGAAGCTGTTTCGTTGCTATTCCAGTAAACAGGAAGATATGAAGCAAGGTAAATAACTACTGGAATTAATACAAAACTAAACGCACCTGCAAGAAGTGGTTTGTAATTCAATTTCTTATCAACAAACATCTTCTTGTTTTCAAAATAATCTATAAAGAATAGCACGCCTAATGCAACTCCAACAAATGCGGTGTTCCATTTTGTAGAAACAGCGCATCCCCAGAATAATCCAGAAATAGCAAGCATTAGATTACGTTTTTTGTATTCAGCATTATCTTGAATCTTAAGATATTTCAAGAAGAATAAGAATGCTAAAATACAGAATAACGCAAGGAATGAATCAACAGTACCAATTCTAGTTTGTGCAAAATGCATTCCATCTAGTGCCATAATTATTGCTGCAAATAATCCATATTTTTCATCATTAAAGAATTCTTTTCCTACCCAGAACATTGCCAAAATCATAATAATTCCAGCAACATTACCCATGAACCTATATGTAAATGGAGACATTCCAAATATAGAAATTGGAATATACATTATAATCTTGCCTAGAGGTGGATGAGTATTTTCAAATATATAATCATTAGAGAATATCTCATGAACGGCTCTTGGGAAATATACCTCATCAAAATATGAACTATTCATGTAATTTGACTCAAGCTGAATAGTTTCAGGTTCATCAACTAATGCAACGCCTTTGCTACCTTTTATAAGCTTAGTTTCTACAATACTATCGTCATCATCTAAGAATACTAACTCTCCTATAGAAGTAGAATCCCAGTATGACTTAAGCATGATATATTTAGTTTTTGTTTTTTCTTTATTGAAATCCTTCTTTTGCCAAGTAAGAACATCATCATATTCTGTAGTAACTGTTTCGTCATTAACAAAAACGGACTCATCACCTGAATAATTGTCTGCTAGAAATGTGTATAAGTACACGTTGTCATATCCTACAAACATATTAATCTTGGTTGGAACCTTGTATTCATCAAGAACTTCAAAAACTACAAATTCATCATTTTTGATTTTAGAAAATGTTCTTGGGCTAACAAAGTTTCCTAAATTATAAAACGATAGAATAGTATAAAGTACAATGACACCAATTAGCATTAGTTTATACTTTCCAAGTTTTTGAGCAACACCTGCCAATTTTTCTTTTAAACAACCTTTAGACAATTTAAATCTCTCCTTACTTCCAATTACCTTACTATTAAACTTTCTCCTGTCATTTCAGAAGGCTTCTCTAATCCTAACAGATCTAACATGCTAGGAGCAATATCTGCCAAACGTCCTTCTTTAATCTTTAGTGAATTGTCATTACTTACAAGTATTATAGGAACAGGGTTTGTAGTATGTGCTGTATGTGGATCTCCCGTTGTGTAATCTATCATTTGTTCGCAATTTCCATGATCAGCAATTATGATTAAATTGCCATCTACTTTAAGTACTTCTTGATATACTTTGCCAATACACTCATCAACAGCTTCCACTGCTTTGATAGCAGCCTCAAGGCTTCCTGTATGGCCAACCATATCGCAGTTAGCATAGTTTAGTATAATAGCATCTGTCTTATTTTCTCTAATAACATCAACAACTTTATCAGTTACTTCATAAGCACTCATTTCAGGTTGCAAATCGTAAGTAGCAACTTTAGGAGAATTTACTAGAATTCGGCTTTCACCAGGATATTCAATTTCTTCCCCACCATTAAAGAAAAATGTTACGTGAGCATATTTTTCTGTTTCAGCTATCCTAAGCTGGGTTAATCCATTCTTAGAAATGTACTCTCCAAAATTGTTTGTCAATTTTTCCGGTTTAAATGCAACTAAAACATTAGGCATTGTTGCATCATATTGACACATACAAACATATTTTGTTTTGAAGTATTCTCTTTCGAAGCCATCAAAATCAGGATCAACAATTGCTCTTGTTATTTCTCTAGCTCTATCAGTTCTAAAGTTAAAGAATATGATTGAATCATTCTCTTTTATAGTAGCAATAGGATTTCCTTCGGAATCAACAACTAGAGTAGGTTTAACAAACTCGTCAAACTCTTCTTTTTGATAAGAGCTCTCAATTGCATCTACAGCAGAGTTTGCTTTTTGGCCTTCACCTTTTACTAAAGCGTTGTAAGCAAGTTCAAGACGCTCCCACCTTTTATCTCTATCCATTGCATAATATCTTCCAGAAATTGAAGCAATCTTACCTACACCAATTTCTTTCATCTTGTCTTCAAGCTCAATAATATAGTTTTCAGCTGAAGAAGGAGGTGTATCTCTTCCATCTAGGAAGCAATGAACAAATACTCTATCAAAGTCATTTCTTTTGCATAATTCAAGCAATGCATATAAATGAGTATTGTGGCTATGAACTCCTCCATCAGAAAGTAATCCGTATATGTGAAGATTTGTATTATGCTCCTTAGCATTTTGAATTGCCTCTAAAAACTCAGGTTTTTCAAAGAAATCTCCATCTTCAATCGATTTAGTAATTCTGGTTAATTCTTGATAAACAATCCTTCCAGCGCCAATGTTCATATGTCCAACTTCGGAGTTACCCATCTGACCATCAGGAAGTCCAACGTCTAAACCAGAA
>JAEEYG010000029.1 GCA_016291695.1 Clostridia bacterium
AAGTATTGGAGCAAAGATTAGGTATAATTCCGAGAGTTCCATTGAAATTGATTCTTCAAATATAAATAAAACAGATATTTCACCAGAAATAACAAGAAAGTTTAGAGCTTCTTATTATTTTATAGGTGCACTGCTTTCAAGATTTCATAAGGCACAAGTTGGTAGTCCAGGTGGTTGTAACTTAGGGACAAGGCCAATCGATCAACATATAAAAGCATTTGAATCATTAGGTGCAAAGGTTGACTGTGAAGGTGGATTAATCACAGCTGATGGCACAAATTTAAAAGGTGCACATATTTATCTAGATATCGTAAGTGTCGGAGCAACTATTAATGCGATTTTAGCTGCAACTCTTTGTGACGGTGTTACAGAAATTGAAAACGTTGCTAAAGAGCCTCATGTAGTTGACGTAGCAAACTTTCTAAATATGATGGGAGCTAATATTAGAGGTGCTGGTACTGACTTAATTAGGATTACTGGAGTACCAGAACTAAAAGGTGGAAAGTCATATTCCATAGTACCTGACCAGATTGAAGCTGGCACATACATGATTGCTGCTGCAGTTACAAAAGGCGATATCACTATTAAGAATTGTATTACAAAGCACTTAGATCCAATCACAGCTAAGCTTAGAGAAATGGGTGTCAATATAGAAGAAAATGAGGATGGAGATGCCATTAGAGTTCGCTCAAACATGCGTACAAAGAAAGCATCTGTTAAGACAATGCCATACCCAGGATTTCCTACAGACATGCAACCACAATTTGGAGTTTTACTTTCACTTTCTGAAGGAACAAGCTATATAACAGAGGGAATTTGGGATTCAAGATTCCAGTACACTGCAGAGCTAAATAAAATGGGAGCTAATATTAGCGTTGAAGGAAAGCGTGCAGTTTTTGAGGGTGTTACTTCACTTTCTGGCTCACAAGTATATGCAACAGACCTTCGCGCTGGGGCTGCATTAATACTTGCAGGATTAGCTGCAAAAGGAACAACTGAAGTTTTAGGAATTGAACATGTAGATAGAGGCTATGAACACATTGAAAAGAAATTCCAAGCACTTGGCGCTGATATAAGGCGTGTCTCAGAATAAAAACTTAATAAATGAAAAAGAATTCTGATGGCGAGCTAGTCTCGCCATTATAATTGTAAGGAGTAACACATGATAAATTTTTGCAATTTGTATTCTGGCAGTTCTGGAAACTGTACTTACGTTGCTTCAGAGGAAACCAGAATATTAGTAGATGCTGGCGTTAGTTGTAATAAGATTATTAAGGCACTAGATGAAATAGGTGTAGATATAGATGAAATTGATGCAATAATTATTTCGCATGAGCATATAGATCATACGAGGGGACTTACTACGCTTTGTAAAAAACATCATATACCAGTATATGCAAATAGAAGAACATGGAATATGATTGAGAGCTTAAATGTTCCAGATACATGTAGGTTAGTGTTTTCTACGAGCCAGGAATTTGAAATTGGAGACTTTACAATTTATCCTTTTCCGATTCCACACGATGCAGTTGAACCATGCGGTTTTTCTTTGTACTCGGAAGGTAAGAAGATTACAATTACAACTGACATTGGCCACATTACAGAAGGAACACTTCATCAATTAGAATGTTCAGACATTTTGCTTTTGGAAGCAAACTATGACACAGAAACTCTAAAGTGTGGACCATATCCATACCAGCTTAAAAAGCGTATTATGAGCGATAGCGGGCACTTATCTAATGAAGAAGCAAGTAAGGCGATTTCATATCTTTCTAAGAACAATTGTCAAAACATTGTTTTGGGACACCTTAGCAAAGAAAACAACTTTCCAGAGCTTGCATATCAGACAGTAATGAATGAAATTACACAAAATGGCAACATTTGCAATTTGTCAGTTGCTTCAAGAGACTTTGTTGACCCGATGATTACTTTATAAACTTAAGTTAGAAAAAGGTGAAAAAGTGAATATAAAAATAGTATGTTTGGGGAAAATTAAAGAGAAGTACTTGCAAGATGGAATAAGTGAGTATACAAAGAGAATATCAAAATATGCTGATGTAAAGATAATAGAACTTCCTGATGAATCGATTCCAGATAATCCATCTGAGAAAGAGGTACTTGAAGTAAAGTCAAAGGAAGCGGAGAAGATTAGAAAGCAATTAGATTCGCATGATTTTGTATGCACACTTGATTTAAGGCGGTAAAACTCTTACATCAGAAGAACTAGCAAACACAATTCAAAAAATAACTGTGCAAGGATATAGCACAATTGCATTCATAATTGGAGGAACTGTTGGACTTGACGATAGCATAGTGAAAGAGAGCAACATGTCATTATCGTTTTCAACTTTAACATTTCCACACCAATTGATTCGATTATTCTTAACAGAACAAATTTATAGAAGCTTCAAAATATTAAATAACGAAAAATACCACTGGTAAAACCGGTGGTATTTTTGCGCCTCATTTGTAGCGGCGAGCTTTGCTCGCCAGGGACAGCGCTGCTGTCCGCTACGAAATTACTCAAAAAGAACAGCGCGAGGGTATTAATGTTATAGATTAAAAAAGAGTAAGAGTTTGATGGAGCTTGTGGAAGGAAATTTTGCAAAGCAAAATTTCCAACTTCTAGGCGGGCGACCTCTTTTTTAATATATAACATTTATACC
>JAEEYG010000030.1 GCA_016291695.1 Clostridia bacterium
AAAAGAATATACTGGTTCTAATGAAGAAAAAGACTCAAAAGAAGAACAAAAAGATAAAAAAGAAAAAGTAGAATCCTAAATTTTAAATCCAATAGTAAATTAAATAAATGGGGACGCCAGATGGTGCCCCCTCTTTTTCCCTTGGATGTCGTGTCCCCGAAAGGGAAATTAAACTATCTTATCCCCTAGCTCTTTACCAGCAATTAAATGAAAATGTAAGTGCATTACTGTTTGGCCTGCATCTTTACCACAGTTGCTAATTATTCTGTATCCGCTTTCACTTACACCCTTAATCTTGGCGACTTCTTTTATGGCTCTGAAAATCTCTTTAATATACTTTCCATCACAAGGTCCGTCATGTTCTTCATGTTCTCCATGATGATGGCATCCTTCTCCACCACCAAATTCTAAAGCTTCAATATTCTCAATATGTTTTTTAGGAACAATTAATGTATGAACTGGCGCTTGCGGATTTAAATCATCAAATGCTGCAACAAATTCATTTTCATATACTAAACTCCCTATCTCTCCTCTTGCAATCTTACAAAAAATACAATCTTCCATATTTTTCCTCCCACTTTATAAATTCAATAGTCTTATTTTCCAAAAGGATTATCGTTATCATTTGTATTAGTGTATGCTCCATTAGCATTTTGCTGCATAAATCCAAGTCCCTCAGCCCTATTGTAATCATATGTATTTATATTATTAACTGGATTATTCGTAATTGACATCTTATACTTTTCACGAGTAGCAACAAAGTGTTTGAAGCAAAAGCTTACAATCGCTGCAAAGAAAACTAATGCTAATAATACAATAGCATAATTAACTTCAACATAAATGTCTTGGTGATTATTAGGATTAACTTTAATGTCTACTATCTCGCCTTCTCTAATATGGCTATTTTCTGTAATCGCATGTTCAGTTCTTCCATCAATAGTAAATTCTAAATTGCAATTATAATAGATAGTATGATTATTTCTTGAATATGAAGTTCGAGAATACGTCCTACTTATGCACATGGCTTTAACTGGAATATAATTATGTGTTCGTATTATATTACTAGTGTATATTCCAATTGGTATAAGAAGCACTACTATCCAAAAAACTAAAAGAAACTTGGCAAATCTATACTCACTTTTGATGGTTGGTTTACTTTTATCTTTCATAATCATCCTCTCCTTTTTATTATTTTATTGTTCTAATTAAATTTTACCAAGAAACACGTTTCACCAGCTTCATTTTTAATTCTTGCAATTCCTGCACCATAAGAAATCTTAACTTTTTCTTGATACCTTATTTGCTTTTTGTAGGCACATTCAAATTCTTTGACCTCTAATTCATCTGGCAAGACTTCCGAGACTAAGTCAAAATATCTAGCATTATTTAAATGGTGGTTTGTATCTATATCTCTTTTGCCAATTTCAAACTCTTTTTCAATCTCTACAATATCATTATCTTTAAGTCTTGTAAGCTCTTCTCCTTCAAAAACACTTCTATCAATCTTTTGATAAGCATCTTGCATTTCTTGCGGAGCTTTCATAAGCTTTTGCTCTTTTAAATCAAACAATGCCCATGTAGAAGTTCCTATTATTATTCTTTCACCTTTGTCATCAAATACTTCATAATCGCGTTTGGCTAAGATTCCTGTTATTCCTCTGCTCCATGTCCTGCATTCAATTTCTCGGTCTGCAATTGGATACTTTTTAATTCGAATTTTCATTCCTGTAACTAGCCATGCCCAACCTCTGTCCATCATTCCTTTAGTTCCATAGCCAATACCTTCAGAATGAATAGTTGCTATATTTTGGCAAAAGTCTAGTATTCTAGAAAGTCTACATCTATCATTAGAGTCCACGTCTCCATAACCTAAATAAAACTTTTTGCTACACTGGTAGTCCACTTTCAAAAACCTCCTAACTTCATTACATATAATTTTACATCATTTTATACGAATTGTATATTTATTTTGGTTATGATAAACTACATCCGTAGCGGCGTACTTGTTCCACTGCATTCGTAGCGGAGCACTGTGTGCTCCACTACAGTGAAAAGTGAAGAGTGAATAGTATAATCGTTTGGAGGTAAAATATGAAAAATCGTGGATTTGAAATCTGTAAAGGATTTGAAGATAAAGAAATACATCTTCCAGTTAGAAAAACAAAAAACTCAGCAGGATATGACTTTGAATCTGCTGAGGACATAACTATTCCATCGGTATGGCAGAGTGTATTTGAAAACATAAAAAAAGTTATAAAAGGAGAAGACTCTACAGAGGTTTTTAAGCCTACTTTAGTTAAAACCGGTATAAAGTCATACTTCAATGAGGATGAAGTGCTAATTTTGGCAAATAGAAGCTCTAATCCTGCAAAAAAAGGACTTATTCTAGCAAATAGTATTGGAGTTATTGATTCAGATTATTATGGAAATGAAGATAATGATGGGCATATAATGTTTGCTTTTTACAATGTATTTCCGTTTGATATCACAATAAAAAAGCACGAAACCGTTGGGCAAGGCTTCTTTCAGAAATTCTTGGTTGCTGACAATGACAACGTATTAAACACAAATGAAACAAGAAAAGGCGGGTTTGGAAGCACTAATTAAGTTTACGGTCCTTGACATTATGTAAATTTCATTATATAATCTCTCATGAAAATATATTTTGAAAGGAGAATCCACATGAGCAAGCAGAGACCCACCGTTTCCTGGGAAGAAGTTAACTCATTTCTGGACCGGATTGCTGAAGAATACTCAGCAATGAACATCTCTGGTATCTATGGGATACCTCGTGGCGGAATCGTTCTTGCCACATGGCTTTCTTACAAGATGAGCAAGCCTCTCCTCATGGGTGCTGCCGACAACTGCATTATCATTGATGATATTGCAGATACCGGCGAAACCCTTGTCCACTACGCTCGGAACTCCTCCGATGCTGGACGTGATAGGGGATATCACATCGTGACTCTTTTTTACAAGGAAGGGTCTTCTGTGGTACCTGAAAAGTATGGTTTCGTCAAGGGTGACCAGTGGGTAGTCTTCCCGTGGGAAGTTTGATTTTACAAATTGAGAGGAGGATTTCAAAATGAAAGTACGTGTTGAGCGGGGCTCTCTGATCATCGTCTTCACGCCCTCTGATACAGTGACTTTTTTCATTGGCACCGTGAC
>JAEEYG010000031.1 GCA_016291695.1 Clostridia bacterium
ATTAGTAAGTTTATGCTTCTTGATATCATAAGTCTTATAGCCAGTAGAAGTGCGAACAGCAACCTTGCCGTTCATACCCATCTTACAAGCACCTCGCGCAATAGGCTTAAACATTCCATTAAACATATTACCAAAACCGAAATCCATAATTTGATTCTCCTTATTATTAATTTTTTCATCAAGATTTTCTAAAAAACTACCTAGCAATTCATCATCTTCTGGCGTCATATCTGTGTATTCTACAATCATAGGACGAAGCAGAGATAACAAAGAATCAAGAGAATTAATCATAAAAGAATTTCTTTTCCCTCTTTTCTATAAATATTTTATCATATTTTTTTAATTTTGTCAAATGCGGGGGACTTGCGCTTTACCAATTTTTTCACAAATATTTGTATATTTTTCCAAAAAACATTAAAAAATTTGGTAAAGCGCGTTTTCCTTTATTCTTCGGGGATTTTTTCTTGGAGAACAAAAATTTCTCCATCACGAGAGATTAAATTATAATCATCAACTACTTCTCTAAATGACACATCATCAGTAATAGTAACTGAATAAGTATTTAATTCATAAGTAGTAGTTTCTGTCCCATCGGTAAAACCACCGGCTATACAAAGACCACAAATTATACTAACAACAAGACCAGCCAATAAACCAGTTCCTAATCTATCTTTTTTACAACAAATCCAGGCTAAACGAAGCCAACCAATAAATGCGATTACAGCGATACCAAATAGAAGTAAAGAAAACTGTGTCATATTAAATTCGCCAGTCACAACAACTTCTTCTACTTTTTGAGATAATACAGTAATTCCTTCAATATCCATTATTAACTCCTATAATCTTCTCTAATTTTCATAAGAAGTTTGCCGAGGTTATTTTCTCCCTCTCCTTCACATACACCCCAAAATTTATCGCCCCACCAATTACCTTCAATAAGTTCAGCATTTCCAGTAGCAAGTAACTTAGTCCGCAACTCTAAGTCTCTGAACTTTTCTTTGAGCGCAATATACATTACATCAATGCGAATTTCTCGCCAGTCATCACGCATCTTTACATGACGACCAAGACGCTTGGCTTTACCAGGGGTGGGTTGAGCCGCGATTTCTTTGCGCTTATTAATATCTGTGGTCTTATAAGCCTGAAATGCGTGCTCAACCGTGGGATATACGATGCCATCATCAAATGGCGTGATAGGAGAAGAATAAAAATTACTTAGAAAAGCATACTTGCCATCAAAGCAATCAATCTTCATTTTCTCCCCCGCCTCCACCACTCAATGGAGTTGTTGTGCCATCTTCATTAACGACTACTGCCACGTTATTTTCGTCCCAAGTAATCTCTGTCTCTTTTACTTCTTCTTCTGGATGGTTTTCCTCATACTGTAATGCCATCTGGAAAATATCAAGAGGCAGAGGGAGTCTTACACCAGGGCGGATAAGTTTTGTAATGGATGGACCTTCAAGAACAGTTCCATCGCAAATTTCACATTTAATTACAACATCAAAATCTTCTGCCACAAACTTTTCTTTAACACCTTCATATGGTTTCAATACAGGGACAGAGACAAAGCAAGACTCATATCCACAAAGAGGGCATTTAGATTTTGCCTTATTATTTTTAATAGAGTTTTGATATTTCCTACGCTGTTCACGATTCATCATCTGATTAATTTCCTTTCCAGAACTGTTCTAATCTATTAGCTGCTTCTAAAAGAATTGCTGCTGTATCTTCTTTTACAAGTTCTAATCTTTCTAAATCCCAATATTTATTATAATATTGTGAATGGGATTTTAGTTTATTAATTAATTCTTCATTTGTTAATTTAGACGCATTATAATTTCTATCAGTCATTTAATGTGCCTCCTAATTTTTCAACAATTTCTTGACGGGCTTTTTCCCAATCTTCTAAGGTTCTTTCTTCTTCTTTAAACCCAGGATATATTTTATTATACTGTAAATCTTTTATAATGGCATATCCAATCTCTAAACCTCTCATCATACCGTGTAGATACCATTCAGGTTTAATGCTATGCTTTTCTATAAATGCCATTTCAGCAGAAGTATTGCGAAGTTTAATTCGCAATACTTCTATTGCTTCTTGATAAATCTTATCATCAATTTCCATTTTAGCTATGATATTTGAGCAGAAAACTATTGCTTACTGCCTTGAATGACTTGGTACCATCAACAGAACGAAGAACAAATCCTTCACGAGGAAGCTCGTCAATAACAGATTTACCACTTGCCATTTCAAGCAAACTATCTACTTTATTCTCGCCTTCAATCTCGTCAAAGTAGAAATCATCATTTACAACAGGAACGCATGGGACTCCGAGCCCTTCAAGAAGAGTCTGCATTTCAAGAGTTCCATAACGACCGCAATGAGAAAAAATAAGATTGAAAGCACGGAAATTATGGTCTGCAATACTATAATCTCTCTTCTGAACACCACTGCCATAAGTCTCGCCCTGGACAGTCACCCATTCAGCCTCAGGAGTAATTTCAAGAAGCTTGGAAAGGATATTATACATATCATACTTCTGCGCCATTTCCCAATAAATATTGGTATCATAATAACAAGGCTTATCTACGCTATCAAAGCACACATTACGAGAACAAACATAAAATTCATTCTTACCATGCTTACCACGCTTCATAGTGAAGGTAGTAGAACTACCATCAATTTTTTCGGTGATAATCCAGCGTCCAGTATCATTGAGAATCCAAGGCATATTCTGAATACGCTCTTCATCAGTCTTTGCTACCCAGCTAGGCCAGCCATTTTTCTTGTCCTTCTTCTTACCGAAGAACATAAACATAATCTTACGACCCCAAGAACGTTTCATAAGCCAACGTGCCCAAGGCTTCTTGAAGATGTTAGGATGACGCTGCACCATCTTTTTATACTTATCCACAGAAGGAGCCTTACGCTGATTATCTTCATCATCGGCATAAATTACGCCCAATTCTTTAGTTAGAAACCGAGATTCACCACTTGCATAGTGATAATTTTCTTTGTTATCTTTGATATATGGCACATCGCCAGAACTATCGTCACGGTCATAACCAATAGTCCAACCAAAATCTTCTGCGTGCATAAGAAGCCCTTGAGAAATGGTTTTGCACATCTTTAAGGTCTTTACCTTATAATTACGCTTTTCAAGAAAAGCAAAGCACTCTTTATCCTTTGGTACACGGCTATCAATTTCAAAGTAGATAGCAGGGTCACCAACTTTAAACTGGTCTTTCTGAACGATGACATGCCAGCCACCCACAATGGCAGTTTCAACTCTATCATAGCCAGGGATAGGCTCAATTCCATCAATTAGAACTACATATGCGAGTTCTCTTTCGCTATTTGCATTTAACATATTGTATCACTCCTTTAAAGATACTGCTTTGCCCATAACCAATTGGCATATGGGGTATTTTCATCAGTTGCCTTGATGATATGATTAAGAACAGTTTTTACTTTTACATCAGGGCATTTCTTCTTCATTTTATTATACATCCATTGTGTCGCATCATTATAACTATAAAATACTCTTGTCTTTGCATTAGAGTCAGTTGTATGAGTTACAACGATGTTAAAAGGTCTTTTTTCAACTTTTTTCTTTTTCTTCTTCTCTACTACTGGCTTAGTAAGTAGATAAAGGGCATGGTCAATAGAGTAATTATTCTCCATATAATTCATAAGTTTGCTAAGAATAATAGCATCATTTACTGAGTCGTGGTCCTGAGGAGGAATAGTAGCATCAAAATGTTGTAATGCTTTATGGACTCCAATACCATTTACTCCAAGATAATGACTTACAATAATAGAATCATCCAAGAGAGAATCGGCAAGATTACGAACAAATGTGGCAACTTCTTCATCAGCGATATTTTTTGCGGTATTATACAAAAAATATTTATCAGTATTACCATAACAATGATAACTCATAGGCTCGTCATTACTAACTTCATTAAGCCAATCGCGCAAATCACTAAAAGCCTCTTCGACAGTAGGAGCACCCTTGACCATTTCTTTGGTAATACCAGTCAGTTTTGTAATATACGGAGTAATTTTCTTTGCGAAACTCGACACAAGGCAACCAAATTCTCCATATTCGCAAGTAGCACCAATAGAAATAACTCTTTCGGAAAATTGAGTTGCCTCAAAATCAAAATAAATATTCACAGTATCAACCCCTCTCAACAAACTACTTTATCCAAATCAAACCCCTGTTTTTCAAGGGCAGCCGCATCTACATAGACCATTCTATTCTTACTCTTGCTCTTGGACTTCATAATAAGACCAGCCTCACAAAGACGAGTAAGAGAGCGAGTAATTTTCTGTGAAGTAATTCCTGTTAGACAAATATCTTTTTCACAGATTTCAGAAATAGTCATAGGGTAAGGATTTTCAATAAGAACCGAAAGCACGCGCATTGTGATATCATTTGTCATTTGCTTTGAGTAAGTACTGTGAGTTCTACCAGGCATTTTTATTTATCCCTTTCTTTTAAATAATCTTCATAAGTGTAATTAAAATCAAAATCATCAGCGATAACAAGTTTATTAGAAATATCTATAAATTCCCAGTTCTCTTCTAAGAGAGGTTTAAGATAACGAATTTGTTCAGGCGTAGGATGCTCATAATATAGAATAGAATATCCATGTCCTAAAAACATAGTCATAGTAATATGAATCCAATTATGTTCCATTAAAAAGTCATCAGCCCTAAAATGAGTTGGCTTATAATCCTCATATTTATCAGCCAACTGGTCTGCAAGACTTATATGTTCCATAAAATCACATACATATAATTTTCCTTCGGGGCTAAGCCATCCAAGATTAAGCATTAATATCAATCCTTTTTCTTCATTTTCTATAAAAATTATATCATATTTTTATAAAAAAATCAAGTAAGAGAATAATTAATCATTATTCTCTTACTTATCATTAACATAAAAATTAGGGCTCTTATGGAGCCACCAATCAAGTTCTCCTGTTTCATCATAATGAGCCCATCTTTCCCATATTACTTCAATGTTTTCAAT
>JAEEYG010000032.1 GCA_016291695.1 Clostridia bacterium
TAAATTTTGTTAAAATTGATACGCTAAAAAAGGCAAAAGATGCACCATGCGTGTTTAATAACTGGGCAAACTTTTATAAAGGAGAGTTTGTATCAAACACTATACTTAATGCAAATGCATTGCAAAAACTATTAAAATAGTTTTTGTGCTAAAAGGAGAGAATAGAAATGCGTAGAAAAGATGAAATGGTTTATTTTGGTTCGTTACTTGTGCTTTTGAGTATGTTTATGGCAGGCATATTCTTGCACTCTAATATTCAGCGATTGAATAATGAAGAAACAAATTATAAAGAAATTATTGGATATGCGACATTTGTTTCTTCAAAAGAAGCCCAGGTTGATTATATAGTTGATTCAAAAAAATATAGTGGCACATTGATTCCTGATTCTGAATTCTTAAAAACAGAAAATGGCTTTATAACTTTTTACTACAATGCGAATGATCCTACTAAAATTTCTACTAGTTCTAAAGAGAGAGGCTCTTTAGTGGCTGCTATATTAGAACTTGGCGTTATTATAGCGGGCATTACATTTCTTAGTTATTATTTCTATAAAAAATATGCGCTTCGTAAAAAAGAAACGTATCGAAAAAAGTTGGAACTATTTGGATATGAAAATGGCTGTTTAGTATATATAGATAAAGAAAGTAATGATGGTAAAGCAAATCTTTACTACACTGAGAGTACGTTTTTTAGAGAAGAATATGAGGAACTAGTTGCCAATAGTTTTCTGGAAGCTGAACTAGTGGTGTATAGTAAAAATAATAAATGGTGGCGCATAGACACAACCAAGGCTTTGGAGGTGCTAAATGGAAACAGCTAAAAAAATATTATTAATAGTACTATATGTTATTCTTGCATATGTAATTATTAAACTTATATTGCAAGTCCCAGATGCAATTGACGCACTAACAGGATATGTCCGTAATGATGTTGCCACTACAGAAAGTACAGCTTTAAGCATAGACAATGATTATAATGTAACTGTGAAATACGCGACTGCTAATGGAGATGTGGTATCAAGTTTTAAAAGTAGTAGTCTGTTGCTTACAGCACCTGGACTTAATAAGCCAATCGAAATAAACTACAAAAAAAGTGAGCCAACGCATATATATAATTGGAAATATGAGCTGGCATTTTTCGATTTATTCTGGATAGCTTTTTTAGGAATGGTTATTAAGTCTGTCAAAGTTGCTCTTGTAGTGCGTGGTAGTAATTGGAATAAAAAAGAAGTTGATTATGTTGGCACCCAAAAAGTGATTGGTTATTATTCAGATAATTATTATTCCATTTTATATTCTTTTGAAGATGCTGGAAGAAAAAAAGTGCGCTTTGTTACATGCAAAATTGGAGTAATGGATAATCTTGTCAAAAACAACATAATACAGAAAATACCAATAATAGTTAATCCTGAAAACAGCAAAGAAGTTGCTTTAGACTATGGCGAATTGTATAAAAGAATTAAAATTCACAAATCTTATATACAATAGAAAAACGCAGCCCTAATATGGGCTGCGTTTTTAATTTGCGTTATTTAAAGATGATAGTTATCTTTTGCATCTCTAATTATCTTTTTCCAACTTTCTTCGCTAAACTTTCTTTGAGCTTCTTTTGTTTTTTCTAGAGGATCTTCTATCTTTTTCTCTTCCATATCATAAATAAGCCAACTGCTTTGACTTGTGCTTGCCGGAGTTTTGCAATACTCACATTTACTCTTACCAGCAGGTATTATAGCTCCGCAAGATGTGCATTTACACGGCTTGTTGTAGTTTTGATTAATAATAAATGAAACTTCATACCACGTGTCGATTACATAGTCTTTAACACCAAAGACAACATCATTTTTGTTATCAGTAATATATCTTTCAAAACTGATTTTTGCAGTTGTTTTAAAAATAGTCATGCCATTTTGAGAGACTTCCTTATAGTCTTTTATGGGATAGCACGAAACCTTGTCTACATGTAGCTTTTGAAATTGCTTATCTAATAATTCTAAATGTGTTAATTGCCTGTTTAAAAGTTCTTTAACTTCATATTGCTCAAGCTCTTCATATTTTTCTTCATCAATCAGTGTGAATACTTTGGTAATCATGCATGAGAAATCATATAATAATTCATCAGTTAATACCATAATAATACTCCTTTAGTAATTCATATTATCAATATCATCAATTAGCCAGTCATAACTAGTTTCAATTTCTTCACCACAAAACTCACATATAGTACTCGTAATGCTTCTTAATGGCGCACCACACTTTTTACAATGGGCTATTGAAGAAGTGATGCTTTGAGAATGAACTAGGACAAGAGCAAATTCTTTGCTTATTATTCTAGTCATGCCGGTAAATTCCTTGTTTGTTTTTTCGTTAGTGTTTTTCATCTTATACTGTCCATTTACCACAACAGCCACAGTATCGGATTCTTTGTTATATCCGATTTTTGAAATGCTGCAACTATTATAAAGGTTTGATAAATCTATATTGCTATAATCTACGTCGCTATAGGCCTTAGACTCAATGAAATGATTTGTGCAGAAGCTTGTTAAAGCGTCCAATTTATTTAATTGCAAGTTCATGCATAATTTTGTGTATTCTGCCTTAATCTCAGACTTAAAAACGCTTTGGTCAAACGAGGGATATCTTTCAGAGAATAGCTTAATGTCCTCATGAGAAGTTTCGTCTATATTTAAATATTGAATTCCATTAATTAATAACATTTGTACCTCCAACCATAGAATTACTAACACTATTATAACACTTACTCATACATTATTGCTAATAAATTGATTTTGTTATATAATCATAAAAATCTAAAATAGGAGATGAGTTAAATGGAAGTAATCGAATTAAAACATCCATTGATTTCACACAAATTAGCTATTTTAAGAGACAAAAGAACTGGTACGAAAGAATTTAGAGAAATTATTAGTGAACTTTCTAGTTTTCTATGTTATGAAGCTTTAAGGGACGCAAAGCTTTCTGATGTAGAGATAGAGACTCCGATTTGTAAGACTAAGGGGCAAATGCTTAATGAAGATAATTACGCATTTGTCCCTATTTTAAGGGCTGGAACTGGAATGCTAGACGGATTAATTAGTGTTATGCCAAATGCAAAAATAGGTCATATAGGTATGTACCGAAATGAGGAAACACTAGAGCCAGTGAGATACTACTACAAAGTACCAAAAGACATAGAAAATAGGGAAGTAATCGTATTAGACCCTATGCTTGCTACAGGAGGTTCTGGGCTAGATGCGATTGAATCTCTAAAGAAAAGTGGAGCGAAGAAGATTAAATTTCTATGTATAATAGCTGCACCAGAAGGAATCAAGAAAATTCAAGAAAAGCATCCTGACGTTCAGATTTATTGCACTGCAATAGACGAAAAACTAAATGAGATTGGATATATTGTGCCGGGACTAGGAGACGCAGGAGACAGGATTTTTGGAACGAAATAACAGAGATTGATTCCTTTTGCTTAAATTGTTTTGGACTATCATTTGTGTTACAATGTTCCTGAACTTTTTCAAATCGCTATGGTTTAGTTAGCAATTATTTATGGGAGAACAATATGAAGTTTAAAATATTAATTCTTTTTTCGATTATTTATATGATATTTGGTATATGTGCGTTTGCTGACGAAGTTGCAGTATCTAATGACCGAGAACTTGCAAATTATTTTTCAAACATACCAATTACATATTCGAAAGAAGACCAAAAAGTTATTTCAAATACGCCGACGATAGGATGTAAGGCAGTTTACATTGCAGAAGCTAATACTGGAAAAGTTATATACGAAAAAAATGCTCACGTGAAAATGTACCCGGCAAGTACCACAAAGATTCTTACTGCATTAGTTGTATTAGAAAAGTGCCAACTAACAGAAAAAACTATTGTATCTAAAAGAGCAGTGGGTCTTGTGCCTGAAGGCTACTCAAATGCTAAGTTACAAGTTGGAGAAGAGCTGGATGTTGAGACACTACTATATGCTTTGCTTTTACCAAGTTCAAATGAAGCAGCGAATGCTTTGGCGGAGCACGTTAGTGGAAGCATAGAAGAATTTGCAAAACTTTGCAATGAAAGGGCGAAAGAACTTGGGTGTGAGAACTTGCATTTTGTTAATCCAAATGGAATTCATGATGAGAACCACTATTGCACAGCGTATGATTTGTATTTAATTGCAAAAGAATGTAGAAAGCATGATGTTTTTAATAGAATAGTAAAAACAAAAAGCTTTATATTGCCATCAACTAATGTTTATCCCAAAAGGGATAGAGAATTTAATAATACAAATGAGTTGCTACTACAAGGAAAGTATTATTATTCTAATTGCACAGGTATAAAAACAGGCTTTACAACTCCTGCGGGAGAATGTTTGATAGCTAGTAGTTCATTTAATAATCTAGAGTTTATTTCTGTGGTTCTAGGTGGAAAATCGCAGAATAGTAAGGGATTAAATGAACGTTTTTATGATACAAGACAGCTGTTTGATTTTGGATATGAGAATTATTCAATTAAGGATATTGCAAATTATGGAGATGTGGTTGAAACGCTTCGTGTAGGAAAAGCTACAAAAGAGACAGCACAACTTGATGTTATTTCAGATGCGGATATTTCGACCATATTGCCAAAAGATATTAATAAAAATGATATTCGTACAGATATTGTGCTTTATAGCAAAATTGAAGCACCGTTGGTTCAAGACCAAATTTTAGGGCATATAGATTATTATGCAGATGGACTAGTTTATAGAGCACAATTAATAGCAAGCCATCCTGTAGAAAAGGTAAACTATAAACTTTATTATTCGATTATTTTTGGCGTTTTACTGATGACATTTTTAATACTTGTGACGTTGCTAAGAAAAAAGAAAAAGTTAAGAAGGCTGATTGCTATTCTTGGAATACTTGTTATAATCGGTGAGGGTGTTGGAGTATTCTACATATATAAGGAACTAGAAGAAACTTCCATGACTGTCCATTTTGGGGACACGACAATCAGCTTCCAAAATTGACACCTCCGGGGACACGACAATCAGCTCCCAAAATCGACACCTCCGGGGACACGACAATCAGCTCCCAAAATTGGCACCTCTGGGGACAGGACAGAAGAAATAATTTTCACTTTTAAGGAGAACAAAATGAAAAAAATATTATTATTTTTAATGATGACATTATTATTAACCGCTTGTGAAAAGGGGATGACAGAATTGAATGATAATTCTACAGAAAAACCGTTAAAAACCGAAGCCTCTGTGGTAACAAGTGAAGATAGTAAAAACGACGAAGAAGAAATTAACAATGAGATTAAAGACAATCCATCTAATGAAGCAGAAAAAAATGTCATAGAAGAAAAAATAAGCAATATGACATTAGAAGATAAAATAGAACAGATGATAATTGTAGATTATTCTTTAGTCGCTCGTGGCAATAGCGGTGGGCAGGACGTCACAAAGCTTTCAAGTGAAGCAGCAAAAGTAATCACTAATCATAATTTCGCAGGAATAATTTTGTTTAAAGATAATGCGAGCGGAACAAAGCAAGTATTAGAATTAACTAGCGATATTCAAAAAGCAGCTACAAGCGCTGACTCAAAACACAAGATTCCACTGTTTATTGGAATTGACCAAGAGGGTGGCTGGATTACCAGATTATCAACTGGCACATCTATGCCTGGAAACATGGCACTGGGCGCAATTAATGATTACGAAACGGCAAAAGAGTATTCTACTATTATTGGCGAAGAATTAAATGCTTTGGGAATTAATCTAGATTTTGCTCCGGTCTTGGACGTTAATAGCAACCCTAATAATCCAATAATTGGTGTTAGATCTTTTTCTTCAAATACCGAAATAGTTTCAAAAATGGGAGAAGCATTTATTGAGGGACTTCAGAGTCAGAAAATAGCATCAACTATTAAGCATTTCCCTGGGCATGGAGATACTGCTACAGACAGTCACACCGGACTTCCTTTGATAAATAAATCTTATGAAGATATTAAATCGCTTGAGTTAATTCCTTTTAAGGCAGGAATAGACAAGGGCGCCGACATGATAATGACAGCTCATATTGTTTACCCACAAATTGAAACTACAAAATATATTTCAAAAAAGACGAAAGAGGAAATTTCATTACCTGCAACTTTATCAAAAACTATTTTGACGGATATATTAAGAAACGACTTGGGATTCGAAGGAATTATTGTAACGGATGCGCTTAATATGTCGGCTGTGGCTGAACATTTTGATAAAAAAGATGTGGCAAAGTATGCATTAAATGCTGGTGTTGATATTTTGTTAATGCCGGTTTCTTTAATAAGCAATAGTGGTAGTGTTGACGACTACGTTAAAATGGTTGCAGATTTGGTAAGAAGCGGAGAAATTCCTGAGGAGAATATTAATCAGTCAGTTAGAAGAATTTTAAAACAGAAACAAAAAATGGGACTACTTAATGATACAGATTTTGGATTTACAGAAGAGAAAATCACAGATGCAGCAAATATAGTAGGCTCAAAACAACACCATGATAAAGAACTTGAGATAGCTAAAAAAGCTATTACTCTAGTTAAGGGAGAAGAAATATTGCCTATAAGCAAGGACGAAAAAGTGTTGTTCTTAAATGGATATAAAAACGAAAAAAACAACATGGAATATGCAGTGCAGATATTAAAAAATCAAGGCATTTTAGATGATTCTTTTGACTATGAGATTTCTAATTATGAAGGAAAAAAATATTCTGATTTAAAAGGTTCTGTAAATAAGGCATCTTTGATAGTAGTTACTACAAACTTTGATAATAAGAAAACAGGAAATGACCAAGTTGATTTAGTAAAGATAGTAATTGCCGAGGCACATAAGGAAGGGAAAAAAGTAATTATTCTTTCATGTATGCTTCCATATGATGTTGCAAAGTATCAAGATGCCGACGCAGTTTTGTGTGCATATGGTGACAAAGCCATTACAGAATTGCCAATTGTTTATAATGGTGAAACAAAAACATTTGGAGCCAATATGACAGCAGGGATAATTAAGCTATTTGATGGAGAGGAGTTTGTTGCAAGTTTGCCAGTTGAAATATAGTGAACTTTCTGGGGACACGACAACGAGCTCCCAAAATCGACACTTCTGGGGACACGACAATCAGGTTCCAAAAAAGAACCTTCCGGGGACACGACAATGAGCAATCAAAGTCGTATTTCAGGAAGGTTCTTATTTTTTAATGAATATTAGTCAAAAAAGCTGCAATTTCTTCAGCTAATTCTTTTTCTTTTCCATAGTAAGAATGGTTTGCGCCTTCAATAAAGCTTGCATCGATATAATCATTCTTTATCTTTCTTTTAATAAAATCAACTTGTTTTTCAACTTCTAAAGTGAGAATTTCATTTACAGTTCCCCACCTGAAAAACAAAGGCACTTTAAATTTGTTCAAGA
>JAEEYG010000002.1 GCA_016291695.1 Clostridia bacterium
GCAAAATGTTGCAGAAAATGGCGATATTGTTGTTGCTCTTATAGAGGACGAAGCCACAGTCAAGACTTTCTTCAAGGAGAAGGATCATATAAGACTTCAACCACAAAATAGCTTTATGCAACCAATTATCGTTCCAAGCTGTGTAGTTCTTGGCAAGGTTGCGGGAGTATTTAGAAAATTATAGAATTTTAAAACATGGCTTTATGCCATGTTTTTTTTGTTCATTTTCGAGCGCTGACTGTCGTGTCCCCGGAGCATCCTTTTTCGGGCGCTGACTGTCGTGTCCACGGTTTGGACGTTTTTCGCAAAAAATGCTTGTAACTAAAAACCGATAAATATATAATGAGCCTGACTCAAAAATTAAGGAGAAGAAAGTGGATATAAAATATACAGCTTGCGTTCAGAATATTAGGAAAAGAGCTGAAAAAATAGCTAAAAAATATGATAGAAAATATGTTGGAACTTTGGAACTTCTAGCAGCAATTTTAGAAGAAGGGAATGGAATGGCATATAGCGTTCTTACAAAGCAACATATTAGGTATGAAGAAATATTCTCTTACTTATTACCACGTGAAGAAAATGAGAATGACAAAGTAACTGCTAGCCCAAAGTATAGTGAAGTTTTTAAAACAGCAGAAGAGTTTATAAAAGAAAACGGTATAGATAATATTGGCTCGGAGCATGTGCTATACGGCTTGATTAAGCAAATTGATAGTGAAGCTGTTATTGTATTGCAAGATTTAAGTTTCGATTTTACAAAGGCATACAAAGATTTATCAGCAGTTATTTTTAAGAATATTTCAGACAATAAAAAATCATCATCACTTGAAAAATATGGAATAAATCTAAACCAACTGGCAAAATCAAACAAGCTTCAAAAAGTAATTGGTAGAGATGAAGAGATAGAAAGAATAATAGAGATTTTAACTAGAAAGAATAAAAACAATCCATGCTTAACTGGAGAAGCTGGTGTTGGAAAGACAGCACTTGTTGAAGGATTAGCTTATAAAATTGTTCATAAAGAAGTGCCTTATGTATTAGAAAACAAAACAATCGTGGCAATTGATTTACCTTCTATGGTGGCAGGCTCTAAATATAGAGGCGAATTTGAAGAAAGAGTCAAAGCGGTTATAGATGAGGCAACGTCAGATCCTAATGTAATTTTATTTTTTGATGAAATTCATACAATTGTTGGTACAGGAGGCTCAGAAGGTTCTTTAGATACAGCTAATATTTTGAAACCAGTTCTAGCAAGAGGAGACATACAAGTTATAGGAGCAACTACTACTTCTGAATACAGAAAATACATTTTAAAAGACCAAGCGTTAGAAAGAAGATTTCAAGAGGTCCCAATTAATGAGCCCGACAAAGAAAAAACTATAGAAATCATTGAGGGAATTAAAAAATATTATGAGAATTATCATCATATAAAAATATCTAATGATAATATCTCTATGATAGTTGATTTGTCAGACAGATATATTAATGGAAGGTTCATGCCGGACAAGGCAATAGACGTATTGGACGAAGCATGTAGTAGAGAAAATCTGAAGAAAATCCGCTTAAAAGAAGTTGCTAATTCAGCACATATTGATGAAAAGCAAAAGGCTGCAGATGATGGCGATATAGCTAAATATATTGAATTGCAAGATGAGAAGGCAAAAAAGAATGGCCAGCGAGTGTCATTAAAGGAAGATACAATTCTTGAAGTAGTTTCTAAGATGTCTAAAGTGCCAGTTACCATATTAAGTAAAAGTGAAAGCGATATAGCAGGCGAAATAGAGAATAACTTAAAGAAAAATATAATTGGTCAGGACAATGCAATAGAAATAATAGCCAATTCTATAAAGCGTTCAATGATGGGAATTAATGACCCTAAAAAGCCAATCGGAACATTTCTTCTAGTTGGGCCAACAGGCGTTGGAAAAACTCTTATTTGCAAAGAACTTGCTAAGAATGTATTTGGTGGAGAGGATTCTCTAATTAGATTTGATATGTCAGAATATGCAGAGAGCCACACAATTTCTAAATTAATTGGTTCACCTCCAGGATATGTTGGATATGGTGAAGGGGGATTGCTTACAGAAAGCGTTATTAAAAAGCCTTACTCAGTTATCCTTTTTGATGAAATAGAAAAAGCTCACAAAGATATTTATAACATACTGCTTCAAATAATGGATGAGGGAGAGCTTACAGATTCATTAGGAAGAAAAGCAAGCTTTAAAAATACTATTGTCATTTTGACATCAAATGTCGGGGCAAAAGATGTATTTGAAACAAGTTCAATAGGTTTCAATACTAAAGACGATTCTAAAGAAAGCTATGAAAAGAAAAAGAAAACTGTAGTTTCCGAATTAAAAAAATCATTTATGCCTGAATTTTTGAACAGAATTAATGATATCGTTGTTTTCAATAAATTAGGCAAAGAAGAACTAAATAAGATTACAAGGCTTGAATTAGAGCAGTTTACACATGAATTCACAAAGTATAATATTCAAGTTAGCAACGACGTTATTAGTAAAGTGGTTGAGGAAAGTGATTCGTCAAATTATGGAGCAAGACAAATTTCTAGAAATATTATTATATATATTAAGAATCCAATAGCAGATTATTTGATAAGAAATCACACTCAAAAGCGGTAGCACGCTAGCTTTAAGCTATGATGGTGATAACGTAATAGTTTCAAGGATTTCATAGTAACATAAATGTAATTAATTCTTAATAGCTGCGTAATTGCAAACTCTCCCGGCTCGTTTTAAAATGTAATTGTTAGACGAAGGAAGAATTTGGGGTGGATAGTATGGAATTCGAACTAAAAAATTTCGAAGAAAAGATTAATGATATAACGGATCAGTTTTTATCATTACTCGATTCAAATTATGTTATTGACGATTCGATAACTACTAAGTTTGATAGTGCATCTTCGACAGAATTTAATAGTGGAGAAGTTCCAACTGGTGAAGAGCCAGTGAATAATTTTGACAGCTTCAGTTATGATACTACTGGGGATATTAAGATTGGTGGAATGGCATTTGCCGACAATGTTCCAGGCAATCATCAAACGAGTGATTACGGGGATATTGCGTGTGGCACGGCTTTTTCAACAGATGGAGGAACGACTCCAATTGAGTTTGGAGGAGTAACTTTCAATAGTCCTACAGTAGCAGATAATGGTGCTGTTTCGTTCGACGGAATTGGTGGTATGTCTTTTGATTCCATTGACCAAAAAGAATTGGACAGGAGATTGGAAGAATTATATCAATCTGTTGATCGTTCGAATGATGTAAGTAAGAATAATACATTTGTATTTTCTGATACAAACGTTAGTAGTTTTGGGAATAGCCATTTTACAAATTACAGTAATGTACCTAGTGATGGGTACCATGCAAAAGATAAGGAGGGTTATGACATGGCAAACTACGATGGAGATAATTCATTATTTAGTTTTGCTACAGTGCCTGAAGATAGAGCACTTACAACTAAAAGAAGTTTCTCAGATGTATTATTTATGGATATCCCTTGGGATACCAAAATTGATATTTGGGGTGGAATAAAATCTTTATTCACAACAGATATTAGAATTACATTCTAAGAATATGAATTTCAGTGCTGGTATTTTTACCAGCATTTTTTTTGTGGCCCTTGTGGCCGTAAGGAAGCATCAATTTCACGAGCTTTCTTGCATTTTCATAAACACCGTGATATAATCCTCCATACAGTTTCCTAAGTGAAGCTGTATGGAGGTTAATTTATGTCTAAGATTGCAGTATTTTGTATTATGCTTGTTACTGCTATTATGTTTAGCACAACAAGCTATGCAAGTCTTACAAAAGAGCAATCTGATGATATTGCAGAGTTTGCAGTAAATTTCATTAGTTTAGGTAACGAAAGAAGAGACGAAAGAGGATATCCACTTCTAGTTTATGCGCTTAGCAACAACTGGCAAAAGTGCATTGAAATGAGGAGAAGTGGCTATAAATCGGAACTCTATCACGTATATAATAACAATTATCATAAATCAAATGGCAAGTATCTAGACCTAGGTGAAAAGTGGATAATGGACTGCGGAGACTTTATTTCATACGTATATCACCAGGCATTTGGGCTAGATTTATTGAATATGCCACAGGAAGATCCATGGCACATAAAAGATATGTATGCAGATGCGAATAAATACCAAAATAGCCAGTACTTTGAGTTTGTCTATAAAAATGTCCCTATCTCAAGCATCAATGAATCAAAGCTTGAAAAGGGAGACATCGTTTTATACTTTGGGCCTAGGGATAATCACGGATTAATCTACGTAGGTGAAGGAATGCAGACTGCACACGCTAGTAGAAATGGCATTAAATATTCTAAGAATCCGCCAATCCTTGGCTTCGAAGTAGTTACTCTAAACCGTTTCTACAAAACATCTACAGTAGTTAGTATAGTTAGATTAAAAGACGGTGTTGTTCCAAAGGAACAAATTGTTAATTCGCAAATTACATGGCCAGATAATGGCGAGGAAGCCGTTCTTACGCAAAGATTAAAAGATATTATTGAAAATAAGAAACTAGAAGAAGAGCAAAAAGTAGAAATCGAAGTTGAAGTTGAGCCAGAAGAAATAAAGGAACCAAAGTATATTGAAGTCAATATACCAAGCATTGAAGACGTTGAATATAATACAATTTACATAGAAAAAGAGATGGTTGGTTGGATTTCGGATGGTTTAAAGAAACTATATGCATTTAGCGATAAAGTAAATTCAGATAAAGCCTAGGGAAGAAATAATTCCCAGGCTTTTTTATTATGTAAATTTGAATCGTGTTCAAAATAATAAGCAAAAAAAGAATAAAATTTTCTTTGCTAGGGAAGCGCGGAATCAGCTGCGACTAGGCACTTTAGCTGTTGAAAAATAGCCAAATTATGCTATAATTTACTTATGTAACGTTAACATAGTATGAATACATAACTACAAAAGACAAGCTTAGGAGGTGTTCCTATGAAAAAGATATTGATTTGTTTACTCGTTATATCTCTGCTATTTGTATCAAACGCGTTTGCAGCTATCACACAGCAGCAAGGTGATGATGTTGCAGAGTTTGCCAAGAAGTTCATTGAAGAAGGGAACAATAGGAGAGATGAGAAAGGATTTCCTCTTTTGACATATGCTTTAAGTGGTAACTGGAAAACATGTATACAAATTCGTTCTGGTGGCTATAATGCTCAAATGTATCACGTAAAGAACAATGGTTATTACATTGTAAATGGCAGATACTTAGATTTAGGTGAGAAATGGGTAATGGACTGTGGCACCACAGTACTATTCTTACTAAAAAATACATTGGGATTTGAATTATTAAACAGTCAAGGAGAGCCTTGGCACGTTCAAGATATATATAATGACGCACGAAAAGGGAAAAATAGTCAGTACTTTGACATGGTTTATTCTGGAGTATCTGTTGGAAGAATAGATTATTCTAAACTTCAAAAGGGAGATATAATTGCTTATATAACAGATCATGGAAATCATGGAATGCTATACTTAGGTGATGGATATATAGCACATGCTAATAGAGATATGATTAGAAGCTATGGAAATAACAAGATTTCTGGTTTCCAAGTAAATAAGCTTAATAGATACTTCTTATCTGGAACAGTCGTTAGAGTAATGAGAATAAAAGATGGAATAATTCCTGAAGATTTAGTAGTAAATGGAGTTGTTACTTGGCCAGATACTGGAGAGACAGTAGACTTATTAAATAGAACTTATGATATGGCTCAAGTAGAAGAGATAATAGACCAATCAAAAGATAGCAATGGAGAACAAGGTAATGTTATTATTCCAGAATATACATTGGAAGACTTAATAAAAATGCAAGAGAATTCATATGCTGCTAAAGCAAATAGTGATTATTTAAAAAGAATAGTTGCTTTGCAAGAAACAGCTAAGAGCACTGTTATGAAGAAGTTAAACAATAGATTCATATCTTCGCAACTAGATATTGAAACTTCCATAAAGCCGATGTATCACTACAGTCAGTACATAGATTCGAATTCGAATATTGAACTAGCTAAAATATCAAAAATGGTAGCATAAAATGCTACCATTTTTTTCCGTCATAACTACCAACATATTCATAAAGTCTATTATCTTTATTTTTTTCTCTTGCATCATTTGCTACTTCTTGAAGCTCCATTAGCTTTTTCTCAATATCACCTGAGTCAGAATTGTCTTTTTCTTCCTGCTTATCGTCTTCATTTTCTTCTTCAGATTCTTCTTTATCAGATTGTTGCTTAAGCATTTCTTCTAGTTCTTCAATTTCTTTTTTCAATTCTTCTGCTTCTTTGCTATGTCCATCCGGAGAAGTCTTTCCTGCACAATTGTTTTCTGTAAGAATACCCTTTGCTTCACTTAGTATCTTTAGAATGCTTTCTACTTTTTGTTTATCTAAATTATCTAAGTTAAAAGTTTTTAGCATTGCTAAAACTAGGTTAATTCTAATTTTGCAATCTTTTCTGTTCAATGGGTGTGGTAGAGAAAGGGCTTCTTTATAACTATCTACTGCACTTTCATAATCACCATTTTTGTAGTACAAGTTTCCGTTATTGTAATATGCAATATAAGAATCAGGAAAGTTTAAAAAGTGAAGAGCTTTGCCTAAGCCTTGATTATACTTTCCTTTTTCATAATCACTAATAATAATTGAATTAACCGCATAAGTATAAACAAATTTAAATATTATAATAGAAGTTAGAATGATTAAAACTAGAACGATTTTTTTCATAATTTACCTCGTTTTTAATAATTTCTTTTAATATCTATTAGAACATACAAAAGAATTGCAAAAAGTGGAATTGCAAAGAAATAATACGTATCTTGGAATAGCTCCGTAGTCCCATCTGCAGAAGTGTAAACCACCTGACTATTTAATTTATTGATAACTTGCGAAACATCACTAGGGCTTGTCATGTGGATATAATCTCCACCAACTTCTCGTGCGATTGTTTGTAAATTTGCTTCATCTATTTTGGAAATGGCATCTGGATAAGGAAGACGTGCAGTTTTATCCTTTAAATATGATGGCTTAGTATTCTCAAAGGAATATTCGTATATAGTCATCTTTCCACCGTGCTTTTGTTCCATACCCTAATATCGCAGCATAGTCTGAACAACCATTTAACTTAGAAAAAGAAGTCAGCTTTTCTTCGTTGGTTATTTCACCGTCGCTAATATAGATTAGTATTTTTTTTCTTGTTTCTTCGCTTTCATAGTTGCTTAGCATATCATATATGGCTTCATACGAAGAATTGATACTGCTTCCTTTTGCATAAAATGCAAGTGGAATTCCAATGCCTCTCAAATAACTTGTAATTACATTGCCATCAGTTGTGAAAGGTGAAACAACTCTTGCTCTGTCATCAAAAATGATAAGACTATATTTTCCGCCTGGAAATGAATCAACAATTTCTTGGCAGTCATCTATAACAGCATCAAGCCTTCTTTCGTTTCCGTTATAGTCTTCGGCTACCATACTAAGAGATGTGTCAATTGCAAATAGAATATCCAGATTGCAACTTGATGTTTTTGCAATCCCGTTTGTGTTTTTGATGCGTATGTCAATCAAAAACAGAAATGCAAATATAACACATGTTAAGATAATATTCTTAGGTTTCCTTTGAGTAAAGAAAACAATGCTGACTATAAATAGTAGTATTAATACCCAAATTGGAATAATGGGGGATATAATCATATGCTCACCTTTTTATATAAAAATAGCATGCTTAAAGTAGATATTATTAAAAGTATATATGGAACTTGAGGCTTATCTATAGTTGCAATAAGCGTCTTTTGATCTGATGGTTTTGTTTCTATTTGTTGTATTTCTCCGGATTATCTCATCAACAGACTTGTCTTTTGTGGCTTTATAAAATTTCCCGCCAGTAGAGGCAATTGCATTTTTAAATATTAATTCATCAACAACATATTCAGGAGATATTGCGTAGACTACAATATCTTTATTTTTGCACACCTTGCATGCTTCAGCTATGGTAAGTAGAGAGTCGCCCGCTAAATCATTGTCGGTAGATAAAATAATAATTCGTGTTCTTTCTTTATCTGCATCTGGAAAGTCATAGGCACAAGTTGCAAGCGAATCAGGTATTATTGATGAACCCTTGCCTTCCATTGTTCCATCAATTTTCATATTTGTAATTGCTAATCTTTTTGTAACATCTAAACTTTGAAATTCTTCTGATGAAGTATTGAAAGATATTCTAAGAGTATTAAGAGTGTTCTCGACATAGTGCAAGTCATCAGTAAGGGGAACAGCGACCGTGGCAGAAGAATTAAATAATACTATTCCAAATTTGTCACCCTTTAGACCCGCTACAGTATTTTTAAGATAAGTACAAATTCTTTCATTTACACCATTCATTGAGCCAGAAACATCCATACATAAGAATATGTCTTTCTTTCTTTCATCTTTAGTAGTTTTCTGCGTTTCAACAGGTCTTGCGATTAATACTAAGGATAAAATTAAACTGAAAGAGCAGATGAATATGGTCAATGCTTTAAATATTTTGTATCTCTTAAGTAGTTTCTTATAAAGCTCTGTTTCTTTAATATATTCTGTATTAGCAACCTTCTTCTCAGCTTTTATTTCCTTGCTACTTTTTTTTAGTTTTATAAAGCAAAGAAGAAGTACAAGTGGAATCCCTATATATAAAACCCATGGAGAGTTTAATTCCATCCTTCGATTGCCTCCTTTGTTTTATAAAGTGATTCAAGCGCATTGCCATTTCCCTCATAAGAAAACTCTGGGCTATAATATTCTTCAACTAAAAAAGATAGGGCAGGGATGTTAACTGCGTTTATTTCCTTCAAAGTATAGTTTTGAACATTAATTCCTGTAAGTTCAAAAACAAAGTTTCTAATTACACTACTTAACTCTTGATACGCCTCTCTGTTAGAAACGGTATTTTGATTTAATCTGCTTTCTAAGTCATTAAGTTTACTGATATATTTTTCCTTTATCTTGTTCGCATCAACTGCTTTTTCTGGTTTGTTAACTTCAATAGGAGCATGGTCATCAATAAACTCTTTTCTGCAAAGAAGAATATAAATGACAATAAACGCAACAAGAATAAGGGCAAATACGACAACGTACCCTAATGAATATGTAAATAAATTTTGAAGTTCTACATTACTTTCCATATTTATGTTTCTCCAATAACTCAATAATTTTTGGTACTACTTCTTTTTCATCAGAAATATCTACGATTGGCATAGCATATTTCTTAAGTTTTTCGAGTGCTTTTTTCTTTAAGTTGTCTTTTAAATCTGCATTAATTGCAATTAGCTCTTTGTTGTTTAAAAGCATTTTTGGCATCAATTCATTTTCTTCCAAGTCTAATACTTTACTTCCTGATAACTCGGCATCTTCAATGTTTATAAACAGTACATTGTTGTTTACAGCCAATGTTCTAAGCAACTGCTCTGAAACATTTGATAAACCATAAATGTCTGTTGCAATAAAGACAATAGCTTTTCTATTGATGTGTTTTATAATGTACTCTAGAGATTTATTCAAATTCTCTTTTGGAGAATTTAGCAATGGGTCTACATCATAACTTGCTAGTATTTGTTCTAATCCAACTAAAGTGGACTTAAAGGAGCTATAATGCATAAGTGAATCACTATTATATAATCCAGCAACGTAATCACCATTTTTATTAGCTAGGTAGGCGATAGTGCCAAGAGACAATATTTGAAGTTCTTTTTTTGTGACTTCTCCTTTGGAGTTTCCTAGCATCTTTTTGTTTGAATCAAAAACAAGTATGATGTTATGTTTTTTCTCAGCAATGAATTGCTTGATGAGCAAACTTCCACTTCTAGCAGATGCTTTCCAGTCAATGTCTTTTACATTGTCCCCGAGGAACATATTCTCTTAAGTCTTCAAAGTTTAAGCTTTTTCCTTTATATATTGAGTTATACGTTCCATCTAGTATGTTGGACGTTTTTTTGTTGGTATATATTGAAATATTAGCTTTAATTCTATTAATTCGGTCTAATACCATATCTTTACCACCTTATGGAGTATTAATGTTTCCAACGATAGCATCAATTATTTGCTCAACAGTAACACCATCAGCTGTGGCACTATAATTTAGTGTCACTCTATGTCTTAGAATACTTCTTCTTAAATCTTTAACATCATCTGGAATTACAAATTTTCTTCCACGAATAAGTGCAAGGGCTTTTGCGGCTTGCATAAATGCGATTGCACCTCTGGTACTAGAACCCATACTGATGTACTTTGAAAGGTCTGGAGTTAAGAACTTATCTGGAAATCTAGTCGCATAAATGATGGTTGTAATATATTGCTTAATTGAATTATCTATATACACTTTTTCAGATAGTTTTTGTAAAAATCTAACATCATCTAGAGTTAAGACTGCTTTTGATTTTTCAAAAACTTTACCTTCTATACGGTTTAATATTTCTACTTCTTCTGCAGGAGTAGGGTATGTTATTTTTTCTTTTATCAAGAATCTATCTTGTTGAGCTTCTGAAAGCATATAAGTTCCTTCTTGCTCTATAGGGTTTTGCGTTGCAATAGCTATAAAGATATCTGGAAGCTTATACGTTTCGCCACCAATAGTTGTTTGATACTCTTGCATGGCTTCAAGCATAGCACTTTGCGTTTTTGCACTAGAACGATTTATCTCGTCTAGTAGTACAAAGTTTGCGTATATAGGGCCTAGCTTTGTCTCAAAAGTATTAGTTGTATAGTTAAAAATCTGAGAGCCCATGATATCACTTGGAAGTAAGTCTGGCGTGCACTGAATCCTTGCAAACTTGCCATTTACTGCTTCCGTAAGCACTTTGGCCGCTGTAGTCTTTGCTAAGCCTGGAACAGATTCTACTAGAATATGCCCATTTGCAATTAAAGATATTAGCAAAGATAGTTGTAGATTGTTTTGACCTACAATTCTTTTAGTATAATACTGCGATATAATCCCTATAATCTGGCTTGCTCTCTGTATTTCCTCGTCCGTAATGTTTGGATTGTTCACCTAATAATCAGTCCTTTCTTGACCTACTAACTCACTATAATTATACTTTTCTGGCCATGCTATAAGGGATATTTAAGCAATTTTTAATGATTTTTTAAGGATTTTGTAAGATTTCTTTGCTACGGAAGCGCCTTTTAGAGAACTATGTGCCTTGAAACCGTTGAAAAATAGCGGTTTTTGCGGTATAATATGTATAGATTTAGTAATATAAATAGGTACAAAAGATAAAAATGGAGTTGATGCTTATGAAACTTAAAAGTTTTATAATTTTTGCAGTAGTTGGAGTTTTACTTTGTTTTACTTTGACTGGCTGTAGTCTATTTCAAGATCCGGATGATTTCCCAACTAACGATGATCCTATTTCAGAGCCAATTCAAACCAATGTGAAAGAAGAGACGAAACATGGAGACGATGCTGGGGAAAAGGCGGATGAAATAGTTGATAACTTGCCATCTAATAATGAACCATCACAAGAAAGTGGTGAGCCTGGAGTTTTAGATGATAATAACTCTGGTGAAGCTAAACCACATGAACAAGAAAGTGGGGAACCAGTACCGATAGAAGAGAAAAATCCTGTTAAGATTAATCCGGATAGTTTTGCGGATTCCGCAAGGTATAGTACTTTTGAAAAACCAATTTTAATGGGTGAAGCAGGAAAAGTATTACTTCAAAACTTTACAGGAATAGGCGACGTATGGGTTGCAATGAGAGTTGAAAGAAAACTATCTGACGAAGAAGTTAAGGAAATTATTGCAAAGAAGAATAATACAGATTCAATTTTGAAGATTGATATTAATAAACCTGGTTCAAAGTGGAATGCTGTTTTAGTAAGCTATGATTTAAAAGATTATCCTACAAATGGCGAGCAAACAATTTTGCCATATAATTCTGCAGGCATTTATAATGATATTAATAAGCCATACTTTTATAATGATGACAACAAACCATGTATAATGGAATCATTTAACTATCGTGATCGTGAAGACCCAATAGGGATTATATATGATGTTATAAATCAAGGTGATATTTATCAGATTTATATTATTTATGAAACGCTTGAAAACTACACGGGTCCAGTATACTTAAGAATAGCTAATAGCTATGGCGAGCCTATGGATAATAAATACTCATTCTTTAAGATTGACCCGTAAAAAAGAGGAAAATGAACCTAAGATGCCCAAAAGGGCATCTTTTTTTGTGAAAAATCGGCAAAAAACAGCATTTTTTCGCCAATAATTGTTGACAATTTGCCAAAACGTGTGTAAACTATCAAAGGTTTACAGAGAAGAGAAGTTGAAAGGGTGTATTATATGGATAAAAATATAAGGCTAAGTATGCTTCTTGAATTGTATGGCAAGCTATTAACGCCTAAGCAATATGATGCAATAGATTTTTACTATAATCAAAATTTATCGCTTGGAGAGATTGCCGAAAATGAGGGAATCACAAGACAAGGCGTTAGGAAAAATCTACTAGAAGCAGAGAAGAACCTTTTTGATTATGAGTCAAAGCTTCATTTTTTGGATGAAAGGCTTGCTAGAAATAAACTGTTAGAGGAATTAATAAGCGAAACAAAAGATTCAAAACTAAAGGAAAAATTACAAAGATTGCTTTAAAACTAAATTCCCTATTTTGAAAGGAGCATTTAGATGGCATTTGAAGGATTAACGGACAAACTTCAAAAACTAATTGGCGGTCTTAGAGGAAAAGCTAGGATTACTGAAGAAGATGTTAAGAGCATTACTAAAGAAATCAAGATGGCACTTCTCGAAGCCGACGTTAACTATAAAGTTGTTAAAGAATTTACTTCTGCTATTGCTGAAAAGGCGGTAGGGCATGAGGTACTTAAGAGCATTACACCAGGTCAACAAATTGTTAAGATTGTTCATGATGAGCTTGTTGAACTACTAGGAAGTGAGGATGCAGAGATTAAAATATCTCCAAATCCACCAACTATCATAATGTTAGTTGGACTTCAGGGTTCTGGTAAAACAACTATGTGTGGTAAGCTTGCAAACTTACTTAGGAAGTCAGGTAAAAAGCCACTTATGGTTGCATGTGATGTTTATAGACCAGCAGCTATTGACCAGCTAAAAGTAATTGGTAAGCAACTAGACATTCCAGTTTATAGTAATACAGATACAAAAGATGTAGTTTCAATTGCAAAAGAGGCACTAAGAGAAGCAAACTCAAAGTTGAATGATATCGTGCTTATTGATACAGCAGGACGACTTGAGATTGATGAAGTTCTTATGGATGAACTTAAGAAACTTAAGTCTTCAGTAAATCCAACTGAGATTTTGCTAGTTGTAGATTCTATGACAGGTCAAGTTGCAGTTGAAGTTGCAGACACATTCAACAAAGAGATAGATATTACAGGTGTTATTTTAACTAAGCTTGACGGTGATACGCGTGGTGGTGCTGCTCTTTCAGTTAAGAAAGTTACAGGTAAATCTATTAAATACATAGGTACAGGTGAAAAACTTAGCGATATTGAAGCTTTCCATCCAGACAGAATGGCAACTCGTATCTTAGGCATGGGTGATGTTATTTCACTAGTTGAAAAAGCCGAAGAGAACATACAGATGGAGGAAGCTATCGAGCTAGAGAAGAAGATGAGACGTCAAGAATTCACGATGTCTGATTATTTAGCTCAGCTTGAAAAGATTAACAAAATGGGTTCTTTCAAATCAATCCTTGAGATGATAGGAGTTTCTGGAGTTACAGCAGAACAATCAGAGGCAATGGAAAAGAAGCTAGTTATGACAAAAGCAATTATTCAGTCTATGACAGAAGCAGAAAAGAGAGATGTTGCAATTTTAAATGCAAGTAGAAGAATTAGAATTGCAAAAGGTTCTGGAACAACAGTTCAAGAAGTTAATCAACTCGTTCAGCAATACAACGAAATGAAAAAGCAAATGAAGATGATTATGGGCAACAAAGGAGCATTGCTAAAGGCAGCAAGAAAGTTCGGAAAAGATATAGACCCGAACGAATTGAAAAACTTTAAGCTTTAACCGTAGCGGCGCACTAGAGTGCGCCATAAACACACATTTCGTAGCGGCGCACTAGAGTGCGCCATGGACAACTTTAGTTGTCTGCTACAAATCAATCAAAGAAAAAACAAAAAAATAATATATATTCATTTCATTGAGAGGAGGGAAAAACATAAATGGTAAAAATCAGACTTAGAAGAGATGGAGCTAAAGGTGCTCCTTACTACAAAATCGTTGTTGCAGATGCTAGATATCCTAGAGATGGAAGATTCATCGAGGAAATCGGAATCTACGATCCAATGAAAGAGCCTGCTCTTATCAAGCTTGACACTGAAAAGTATGAGCAATGGGTTAAAAACGGAGCAAGACCTACAGACACTGTTAAAGCATTATTCGGTAAAGCATCAAAATAATTAAAATGCTTTTAAAAAGGGGGAGCTTTCATGGAAGAAATGTTAAAGCTACTTGTACAAGGTTTAGTTAGTGAACCTGATAAAGTAGAAATTAACTTAAGAAAAGATGGTAATACCAATGTATTAGAAGTTCGTGTTGCAAGTGATGACATGGGCAAGATAATTGGTAAGCAAGGTAAAATTGCCAAAGCAATTCGTACACTTATGAAAGCGTATGGTGCTAAGTTTGGTGAGAAAATCAATGTTGATATTATAGACTAGGAGATATGATGGTAGATTTTTTTGAGATAGGATGTATCACAAATACTCACGCATTAAAAGGAGAAGTTAAAGTTAGAAATTATTCAGCAAGTCAAAAAAGATTTGAAGAATTGAAGTCTATACTTGTTCTTATTAATGATGAGTACATTGAATATCAGATTGAAAAAGTTCGATATCAAAAAGATGTTGTACTTCTTAAACTAAAAACAATTGATACGATTGAGCAAGCTGAGAGGCTTAAAGGTCATTCGATTTTTGTTAGAAGAGAAGATGCACCAAAGCTTGAAGAAGGAGCACATTATATTGCAGATTTAATAGGCATGCAGGTGTTTGAAGGTGATACTCTCATAGGTACACTAGATGACGTTTTCACAGCAGGCGCTGCGGATGTTTACTCTATTAAAAGAAAAGGTAAAGATCCTTTACTTCTTCCAGCACTTAAAGAAGTAATATTAAGCATAGATTTAGAGAACAATAAAATCTTTGTTGCTATACCGGAAGGACTTAGAGATTAGGAGGTAAAGAATATTATGAAAATTGATGTACTAACATTATTTCCAGAAATGTTTGAACCGATTAATTCTAGTATTTTAGGAAGAGCAATAAAAGAAAATCACTTAGATGTTAATCTAATAAACTTTAGAGATTTCTCTAAAGATGCGTCGAAGCATGTGGATGATACTCCATATGGCGGAGGTGCAGGTATGGTTATAAAACCTGAGCCACTTTATGATGCATACTTATCTATAGAAGATAAGGAGAATGCAGAAGTTATTTATATGTCGCCTAAGGGAAAACTTCTTACACAAAATAAAGTCAAAGAACTTTCAAGCAAGGAACATTTGATTATCATTTGTGGACACTACGAAGGAGTAGATGAGAGAATCATCGAAGAAATCGTTGATGAAGAAATATCTATTGGTGATTATGTATTAACTGGTGGTGAGCTTCCATGCATGGTTTTGATGGATAGTGTGGCGAGAAATTTGAATGGAGTTATTAATTCCGAATCAGTTTCTGATGAGTCTTTTTCAAACGGACTTTTAGAGTATCCACAATACACAAGACCAGAAGTTTTTAATGGAAGAAAGGTTCCAGAAGTTTTACTTTCTGGCAATCATGCAAAGATTGACTCATGGCGCAAAGAAAAATCTTTAGAGATTACAAAAGAGCGCCGAAACGATTTGTACGAAGAGTACATGAAAAACGAAAAAAATAATTAATATATAGATATTAAAGAAAGGAGATAACAATGGATAAGATTAAAGCTATCGAGAACGAGCAACTTAGAAAAGATGAACTTGTACTTAATGTTGGAGATACAGTTAAAGTATATAACAAGATTAAGGAAGGAAATAAAGAAAGAACTCAAGTTTTCGAAGGAACAATCATTAAGAAACAACGTGGAGGTTCAAACGAAACTTTCACAGTTAGACGTGTTGCTTATGGAACTGGAGTTGAAAAGACTTTCCCTGTACATTCACCAAGAGTTGAAAAAGTTGAAGTTGTTAGACGCGGTAAAGTTAGACGTGCTAAGTTATACTACCTAAGAGATAGAGTAGGTAAAGCTACACGTGTTAAGGAAGATATTGTTGCTATGAATGCAGCAGCTTCTAAAAACAGCGAAGAGACAACAACAGAAGAATAATTTTTAAACTATTAAGGACTAAGAAATGTGGTAACATCAAGTGTTACAAGCATTCTTAGTCCTTTTTGTAGCTTGACTTTTAGTCGAGAATAATATAGTATTCATGGGACAAATACTTTTATATTTTCCTCACAACCTAAGAAGTCTAATACTATCTTTGAAAGGAGAATTATCATGAAGATCAGGGTCATTGGTTCTACAAAAATTGGTTATACTCTTCCTACGGAGGAAGCGGTTCGTTTCTCGGGAATTTCTGCTGGAATCTGCTATTTGCCAGACACGTTTGATTCGCTTCTTGCTGAAGCAAAGAGTAAGACTATGAAGAGGGCAAACCTTAACATTTCTTCTGGACATCATAGCGTATTTGGGCATCCAGTATATAACCTTATACTAGAAGGTGTGCCAAAGATTCTTGCTATGATTTTGAACAACGAAAAGATGTATAACACATCGGAGAAGTCTGCTAGGTACACTAAGATGGAAGTTTCTCCAAGAGAACAGGTTTTGTATGACAAGTGGCTTGAGATTTTCATGCAGAGGATAAAGGAAGCATATCCTGATTTTGATGACAAGCGAGTTAAGAAGCTTGCTCAGGAAAATGCAAGGTATCTTATTAGCGTGTTTACTCCGTCTACTGTTATGGAATACACTGTAACGCTTGGGCAGCTTAACTACATTATCAATTGGGCGCGAGATATGATTGACTCACTTGGTGATGATAGTTTTTCGGTAATGCTTAAAGAAGTCATGAAGGAATTCTTAGAAGCTTTGCCAGACTTGGAAGTTCCTGGACTTGATTCAAGAGTTAAGGGAAGATCATTCTCCCTTTTTGGAAAGAGAAGGAGGATGGAAGAGTTTGGTGAAAACTATAGTGTAAACTATGTTGCAAGCTTTGCAGAACTTGCACAGGCACAAAGACATAGAACTCTTTCATACGAGATGATGTTCTGCGAAGAAACTTCATATTTTATTCCTCCTATCATTAGGGGAACAGAGTATGAAGAAGAGTGGCTTCAGGATATTTCCTCTCTTGGTGACTTGTTCCCGCAAGGAATGCTTATAATGGTAAATGAGCGTGGCACGATTGAAAACTTTGTGCTTAAGTGCATGGAAAGGCTTTGCGGTGCTGCTCAGCTTGAAATTATGGAACAAACTAGAGAAACCATGAAGAGGTACTTAGATGAAGTAAAGGATGCACCTGAACTTTATCAGTATCTGCTTCCTTATTCAAAGGGGGCAAGATGTACATTCCCAGGCTGGAAGTGCAATTCTCCTTGTATATTCGGGGGAAAGAATGCGATGAGCAGAATCATCTAATTCGTAGGGGCGAGCATTGCTCGCCCCTTTTCATGCATCGTAGCGGCGCTACTTCCCGTGCGCCATAAAGCACCTCACTTGGCACTGCCTATATGCGCCATAATTATCTCAACAATTTTGCATTATTATTTGAAAAAAACACTAAAATATGTTAAAATATAAATAACCCTACAAGGTGCGACTTTTTTGAGTTTTATTTAGAAC
>JAEEYG010000033.1 GCA_016291695.1 Clostridia bacterium
AAAAGCTCCTCAAGATGACATTGTTTACCGAATGGCAAATAAATTAGATTTCTAAATTGTATTTTTCAGATTCATGGTATAAAATACAATTATAAGGAATCGGGTAAAGTGGCTTTATCCCCTTACGGATAGAGCCACTTTACAAATTTAAAGGAGGTTTTCTTTATGACAAAAAAGCTTATTTGTGAATTCATTGGCACAGCAGTTTTAGTTTTATTTGGTTGTGGTACTGCGGTATTTTCTGGGTGCAGTGCAGATAATCCTGGTGCATGGCTTTTGACAGCTCTTGCATTTGGTCTTTCTATTATCGCAATGGCTTACGTAATTGGTAACGTTTCTGGCTGCCACATCAATCCAGCGGTTTCTCTATCTATGGCTATTAGAGGAAAATTATCATGGAAAGAATTTGGCCTATATACTCTAGCTCAAGTAGCAGGTGCCTTTGCTGGTAGCGGAATTCTTTATGCATTTGTATCGTTTACTGGTAAAGAAGTTACTTCACTTGGACAAAACGGATTTGGAAATATTGGTATGTGGGGCGCATTTTTAGCAGAAGTAATCCTTACATTCGTATTTATCTATTTAATCAATGGTGTTACATCTGACTCTACAAAATCTAATTGTGCTGGCTTAATGATCGGACTTACACTTACATTTGTTCATATTTTAGGAATTCCTCTTACAGGAACTTCTGTTAACCCTGCAAGAAGCCTAGCACCTGCTGTTTTGCTTGGTGGTGAAGCTTTATCTCAAGTTTGGGTATTTATAGTTGCTCCTTTCGTTGGAAGTGCTCTAGCAGCATTTGCTCACAAATATCTTAACGAAGAAAAATAATTTCTAATTAATTCGAGCGTCAATGCATGGCATTGGCGCTCTTTTTCTGTTTTTTAACCATTATATTAAAATTTAGTAAAAATCCCCTATTTGCAATATTTTATGATAAAATACATATAGGTGATTTGTGTGTTGGGATTGATTACTCTTTTATTGCTTTTAGTAATTATTTTAATTGTCATTCTTGTATATTTTTATATTCATAGAAAATTATCGAGATTTTCTAGCACATTTTTCGGAACATCAGACTTTTTTGAAGGTCTTGCAAAGCAAAAACAAGAATTTGAATCCGAGCCTAAAACACCTTTTGGCATGGAATCTTTACTTCTTCCAGAACTTATGTCTGACTTTCCTTTTATGAATGTTGAGGAAATCAAGCGATTAGCCGAAGAAAACATCTTGCTTTATTTTGAATCTATCAGTACAAGGAGTATTCAAAATTTCGGAAATATTTCTGGAAAACTAAAAGAAGAAATAATGGAAGGTATTCATAAAGCAGAAAAGAATAACACTTCTATTTCAGACATAGATATTCATAAAACCGTTTTAAATTCTTATACTAAGTATAACGGAATATGTACAATAGTATTTCAAACAACGCTTGGATACCAGTTTGGTTTTAGAGATTCTTTAAGCCACATTGAAGATAGAATTAACACCGAATTTATATATGTATATGATGATACAAAAACTTCAGCTCAGGATTTAATCAGCTTAAAATGTCCAAATTGTGGCGCACCTATCAAGGGGCTAAAACATAAAATTTGCCCATACTGCGAAGCAGGTCTTATAGACCTTGCACCAAGAACGCTTAAATTCAATAATTTAGTTAGGAAGTGAGGAACACCATATGAGATTAAAAGATAGTGTTCAAAAAGAAAACTTTAAAATAATGGTTGTGGACGATGAACAGGGAATCATCGATTCTCTTTCAATGTTCTTAAACAAGTACTCTGTCACCGGCTTCACAGACCCATTAGAAGCGATAAACACATTAAAAACTGAACATTACGATATGCTTATACTAGACTTTTTGATGATGCCAATTCATGGTGACAAAGTAGTAGAAGAAGTTAGAAAATTTAATAAATCTTTATATATTCTTTTACTTACAGGCCATAAGGACTTAGCTCCTCCACTAGACACAATCAAACGTCTAGATATTCAAGGTTATTGTGAAAAATCTGGTAGGTTTGATCAGCTTCTTCTATTGATTGAATCAGGACTAAAATCTGTTATGCAGATGAAAATTATCGCAGATATTAATGAGCAACTTGAAGAAGCAAATAAGCAACTTAAAGAAGCATATTATGGAACAATCGAGTCTCTACGTTTAGCGGTTGATGCAAAAGACTCATACACTAAAAATCACTCAGATAGAGTTTCTTATTATTCAATACTAATCGGAAAGCAACTTAATCTTTCTAATGAAGACTTAGAAACACTTAAACAAGGCGCTCTATTCCATGACATAGGAAAGATTGGAATTCCTGATGCAATCTTACAAAAACCTCGGAAAACTTACTGATGATGAATATGACGATATCAAAAATCACCCATCAATAGGTGCCAAAATCTTAGGTCCAGCCAAAATCTTCGAACCGCTTATTCCAATGGTTTTACACCATCACGAAAGATATGATGGTCGAGGCTATCCAGGTGGACTTAAAGGTGAAGATATACCATTTATGGCAAGAATTGTCTGCGTAGCAGACTCATTTGATGCTATGACTTCAGACAGAGCATATAGACCTCGTTATACTGTAGTTAAAGCATTAGAAGAAATGGAAAAGTGCAAAGGCTCACAGTTTGACCCAGAAATAGTTGATGCATTTATGATTGCATTACGAGATAATAAAGACCAAATTATTAAAGATATAGGATTAGAATTTTAAAAAATGCCTCTAGGATTTCCTAGAGGCATTTTATTTGTTATAACTTACATAAGTTTTAATGAATTTTCATTCCATATATTTCAAAAATCTGATCTGTGTATTCTTCTCCGTCTTTATATACATATATTGGTGCTTCCATATTTAAAAATGGCTTGCCACCCTTTATTCCTTCAACCAAAACAAGATTTGCAGGTTCTCCGACTTTTGGATAAATGAGTCTCATTCTTTTTGGCTCTAAATCATGGTTTCTAAGTAAGCAAAGAATATCTGCCATTCTTTCAACTTTGTGGACCATGCAAAAACTTCCGCCGAAATTTAGCTCACGAGATGCTTCTTTTATGATGTCTTCAAGTGTGCAAGAAATCTCATGTCGAGCAATTGTTTTACTATCTTTTTCGTTTATAATTCCGCTTCCTTTTGGCTTATATGGAGGATTACAAACGACCAAATCAACACTTCCTGCTTGAATGTCCGACTTAATTTTCTTCAAGTCTTTATTTATTATTGTAATTCTATTTTCTAACTTATTCATTTCAACAGAACGTCTTGCAAGCTCTGCACTATATTCTTGAATCTCCACTCCCACAATATGCTTAGTTTTTGGCAATTTGGCAGATAAAAGAATCGCAATTACTCCATTTCCAGTGCATAAATCTACCACTTCTTTTTGCTTTTTTGCACCCTTTGCAAAGTCTGAAAGCAAGACGCTATCTATTCCAAAACAGAATTCTTTGCTATTTTGAATTATCTTTAAATTATTAAGTTGTAAATCGTCAATTCTTTCATTTTGCTTAAGCTTCATATCTACTCCCTTTATGCATATGATTTGTATCATTTAAAACTATAATATTACTAAATCGTCTATGTTTCTCTTTGAATAATAGATTGCATTGATTTTCATTGTATCTTCCATAATCTCACAAAAAATGGAATACGACTTAACATTGATTCTATAGTAATTTACTCTACCATAATAGACATGGTCGTACTATTAGCCATGTCTATTATTTCTCATTTTTATAAATATCTACTATAATATCAAAATAGGTTTCCTGCGGATTTACCATATTAAACCACCTCATTGGCGGAAACATATTTTTATAATCTTCTATAAGTAGTTGACTGTCATATATATCTACAAAATAATACTTTCCATCTTCTGAATAGTCATTATCCGGATCGACATACTTGTTACCATTAAATTCAAATTCTGTGCCAGTATACTTTATTATTCCGCCAAAATCATTTGGAACATACCAAGTGACACTGCCAATTTCTTCTTTGTCAATTGATTCAAAGTATTTATAAACCTCAATGCTATCAAAAGAAAGAATAGTGTTTTTGATTTGTATTTTGTTAAATTTGACAAAAACTTCATCGTTGGTCGCAAGCTCTATCGTCGAATTTGGTGCTTTAATATTTATCCTGTCTGTTTTTAAGAACTCTTGCGACTTTTGAGAGAGAATAATTGTATATTCATCACCGCTACTGCTATCTACAATACCTCGAACATTTAGATGCGGAATTGTAACAACTCCGCTTATCTTCTTTCAGTTCAAGGGTGCACCCGTGACAAGCAGACTATATCATTGGCTTCTTTTTTAATAGAATTAACATCTAACAAACTATATAAATAATTCCATAGAATTAATAGTAACAGAACAAGTATTATCAGAAGGATTATATTTCTACGTTTCATATAACACCTCTATAAATGGCATTGTTTTACTAAAAGTCTACTGGAACTAGCCCATGATTAAAGCCTGGAGAAGGCATAAGTGCAGGTAAAACTAAAACGCATGTTACGACAACTATTATTCCTAAAACTATGCTAATAATTTTAGTCTTTTTCGTTTTTGCTTTTTTACATATCACTGCAACAATTGCAGAAACAATGCATAAAATCACAACGGATAAAATTGTCCATACTGTTGTGAATTCTACTTGGCTATCACCAATACGATAGTAACCATCAGTCAAAGAAACAACATCCGCAAAAGCAAAATGCAGATTCATAAGAATTGTAAATACTAGTAATGACACTTTCTTTTTCATTTGAATTCCTCCTTTGTTTGTAGCGGCGCAACTCACGTGCGCCATGGACAACTTTAGTTGTCCGCTACGAATTTTTTAGCTCTTTATGGCGCACGTGAGTCGCGCCGTTACAAATTATATTATACTCTATCACCACATAAACGAATGCAAGTATGAATGAACTGCATACGAAATTGTATTCATATCTTTATCTGGTGGCACGTGGAACACATACACATTCTCACTATTGATTATAACACCGTTTGGAATCTAGAATATATCCGTTACCAACCGCTACACTATTAGCATATTTATCCAAAGATGGTAGGTATACAACCCTATTCCCAGTTGTGTTATTTTTTTCATTATTATCAGGATATTTAATATAGCCATGCTCAAATGTTCCTTTTCTTGTAAGAAGCTTTATGTCCTCAACTAATTCATTATATCCTGTCAAATTTGAGTCTCTAAAATCTGCAAGTTTAACTCTAAGCTCTATTGAGTTTTTTACTCGAATCCCTATATGAATAATCAGCAAAATACTAGAAGCTATCAAAATAATATTTGATAGTGTAAACTTTTTACGCTCTACGTTTCTTTTTTTATCTAAGCATAGTTTTATAACCGTTATTATTGGTACTATAATCATCAACACAAATAAATAGTCAATGTTTGCTTTTTCGAAAAATTTGCTTATTAATGCATATATTATAAAACTAAGGCTAAAAGCTCCCGTAACTGCCCACAATCCCCTAGTTTTTTCATCATAGTCAATTTCTTTTTTCCTAATTTTCTTTGCAATTGCCTCTAATGATAAATATATAGGAATAATCACTATTGCAATGCCTACAATAAAAAAGATACACGAACCTAAAAATATGAGTATGTTATTTCTGACTCCATGACCACCTAATCTATCATAGAAAAGATTTTCTTTGGTAGGAGGATTATCGTAGTAAATGTCAACAACATCTGCAAAAGCAAAATGCAGATTCATAAGAATTGTAAATAATAGTAAAGATATTTTCTTTTTCATTTGAACTCCTCCTTTGTTTGTAGCGGCGCGACTCACGTGCGCCATGGACAACTTTAGTTGTCCGCTACGAATTTTTTAGCTCTTTATGGTGCCCGTAAGTCGCGCCGCTATGATGTTACACCAGCTTTCGCCATCTCATACTACAATTATCATAAAATATAAGGTGCAGGGTTAAGTTTAACAATAATACATGAAATTATAACTATAGCAAATAGAACTACAGCTATAATAGTCAGTACCTTATTAGTCTTTTGGAATTTGTTCTCTCTCTTTCCAATTATAACTATTATTAAAACAAATAAAACCACAGTTCCTATCGTTGCAATGTATGTAAAAGGACGAATATTCTTTTCCCATAGCATCCACTCAGGGCTGGGATCAGGTGACCCATGAGGTGGTATATCTGGTGGTGCAATTGCGTCCGCCAATGCGATATGCAAATTCATAAGAATTGTGAATAAAAGTAAAGATATTTTCTTTTTCATTTGAATTCCTCCTTTGTTTGTAGCGGCGAGCAGTGCTCGCCATATGGACAGCAATGCTGTCCGTTACTTAATTAAAAAGCTGCTCAAATATGATATTCCATTTGAGCAAATTGACAAAAGCATTCCGCGCAAAAGCGACGTTTTTAGCATAAATTTGTATAATAATCCTTCAACCAAAAATATAACAACTTCCCAAAGAGAAATAATAAACCAGAATGTTTCTTCACTCATATCCACATCACTCCACAAGGCTCTTGCATAAAGATTAATTGCAGGATTCGTTAGAGCGTTGATAATAATAACCGGAACTATGATTAGAAGCCCATTGAAAAAAGTTAGTTTCGAATTTCCTTTTCCGTCATCTTTACCAAACTTTTTAAGTAAAAGCCATATTATCTGAGCAATTGGATATTCTATTAGAATTGTAAGCCCAAGTGTACTTAATAATGACATCGTATCACCCCTCTAATGTTCCTAATAAACCATATCATACTTATAATTTAAGGGTACGGAACGAGAATGTTCCCACTTTTGTATAGAAACAGGATTACTCTTCATTCCCCAAATGCCTACTAATGTTGATATAATTGATAGTACAATTCCAACAGCCACAATAATTCTAATTTTCTTAGCGGAAGTATTCTTTCTAATATACAAAAAAGCAATTAACAACACACAAATAACAAATAGACTTATATTCGTAATATTCCTGTATAAAGCATATTCCGGAAACACTTCTTCAAATGAAGGTGGATTGTATGTTACGGGTGGAATTGGTGTCGGAGCAACTATTGCACTCGCAAAAGACGTTACAAACATACATAAAACCAATATAAATACAATTCTTTTCATAGAAGGATCCTCCTACTTATTTACTTTTTCAAATTTATTAAATGCAGTGTAAATAGATACTATTGCTAAAGCAACGCTTACAGTGAGTACCACATAGTTGTTCAAAGTGTTTGGTATCATGCAAATTAGATATCCCAAGAACAAGAATAATGTATTTGAACCTACCATTGTGGCCAAAAACCTAGTATTACACTTTTCAAGTATTACAAGCGTAATTGCCATTGGCACATTAAACAAGAATATTCCGATAAATCCAAATGCAGGTATATTAAATCCCAAAATCAAACTCACACATGCTGCAGCTAAAGCAATGCTTGCTATTTTCTTAAGGCCAAATTTGTCGCCAATTAGTCCACCAAACATTTTTCCTAATACAACGCAAATCGTATATCCAAGTCCAATTGCAAAACCTGTTTTCCATGCGTATTGAATTGCGCTTCCACCAATTGAACGAACAATAATCGAAACACCAATCAAAGCTAAAATTGATAAGATATCGTGAAGTTGGAATGGATTGCCATTTTTAACAAGTTTTTCTTGTTCGTCTTTTACAAAATCAACCTCATCTTTTTGAACAAAGAATAATAAAACTATAGCAATACAAACAAGTGCAATTGGCCAATACGTTGCTGCTAGTTCATTATGAAATGCTGTTCCTAAGAAAATACCCATTGCACCAGGTGCAACGAAAAGTCCATTTAAAAATGCTTTACCTTTACTATTATTATACGCATTGACTCCGCCTTCTAGGTGGAATAATCCATTTCCAATTCCAACTATACTAGCAAGAAGTATAGGGTTGCCAGCATGAATTGCATAGCATAGACCTATCATGAAAAAACCTGCTATTCCAACGCCCTTGTATATTTTAAACTTATCCATCAATGCTCCCATTGGAACTTGAAATGCAAAAGCAAAAAAGTTATATATAATTACTTCGGCAATATATAAATCATCATTAAACGTGCCGTCCGCGTTATAGCAAAGCGTTGATGCAACACCTAAAACAAATATACAACTTAAAAAATCTACTAAAAAGTGACAAATCGAATAGATGCTCATTGACTTAACTAACTTCATGTTAACCTCCTAATAATTCTATTGCTCTAGAAATGATTCTCGTATTTCTTCATATTCTTCATTTTTTTCAACTGATTCTGCTTGTTCTTTCTCTAATATTTTATAATACTCGCTCTCGGTTTCAAATATAAATTTTGCGTTAAACATTTGAATGTTTTCGTTTCTACGAGTTTTTAGCTCTCTTCTATCAAAAACAATAGCTTCGATAGCAGACCAAATAAATAGCCAACCTGTTACAGTTAATATTTCTCTTAGAATATTAACTGTTGTACCAGCTACCATACTTCCTGGTCTGATTAAGTCACCCAAATAAACAAATAGAACGAATAATAGCCCTAGTATTCCTAAAATATTAGACTTTCTGCTTATTGCCCTCAAATCAATGTTGTTGTCAAAAACCTTTAGCCCATAATGATGTTTAACTGCATCCGAAAACCTCACCTTTGTCTTTTCATCTATGTTATCAGAAACAACATCAATTATTATCTTGTACTCTACAGGTAAGTTATATGAGCACTTGTCTAAATATGTATACACCTCTGGCGCAAGTGAAGTTCTTGTTGGATCATATTCATTAAACATCTTTTCGGTGTCTTTAAATATGATTGGAATTGTAGCATGGTTTTCATCCTCTACGTACTTTTTTACTAAATACTCAACTGCATCAAATTTTTTCAGCATAAATCCTCCACTATTTAATAACTATCGTATACATTCTGCCAGGAATATAAATCTCTTTTACTATTTCTTTTCCATCAATAAACTTCTTGATGTCGTCGTTTTCTTTGACTGCTTTTTCAACTTCATCTTTTGAAGCTTCTCTAGAGCAGACAACTTTTCCACGTAATTTTCCATTTACTTGAACTGGTATTTCAATTTCATCATCAATTGTTTTTGATTCATCATACTCTGGCCATTTCTCGTTTGCTATTGTTTCTTTATGTCCCAACATTTCCCAAATCTCTTCTGTAATAAACGGGGCAACTGGGTTTAACAATTTAACAAAACCTTCAGCATATTCACGAGGAAGCTCCTCTTCTTTGTAAACAGCATTTACAAATATCATCAATGCAGATATAGCAGTGTTAAATGAAAGTGATTCATAATCTGAAGATACCTTTTTAATAGTTTGATGATAAATCTTTTCTAAGTTTTTATTTTCATTGTCAGTAACTTTTCCGCTCTCAAAAATTCTAAATACTCTTTCTAAGAATTTTCTAGAACCTTCAACGCCAGTCTTGCTCCATGGTTTATCTGCTTCCAAAGGTCCCATAAACATTTCGTATAGTCTTAATGTATCTGCACCATATTCATTTATTATATCCATAGGATTTACGCAGTACTCTGGATGACGTTTACCCATCTTATTTCCGTCTTCACCCAAAATCATACCTTGATGAACAAGCTTCTTGAATGGTTCTTTTACAGGAACAATTCCTTTGTCAAACAAATAATTATTCCACATTCTTGAATATAATAGATGTCCTACAGCGTGCTCCGGTCCACCAACATATAAATCAATTGGCAACCAATGTTCCATAAGCTTTCTATCAGCTATTTCGTTTTCATTATGTGGATCAATATATCTTAAGAAATACCATGAAGAGCCCGCAGAACCTGGCATAGTATTTGTATCTCTTTTGCCGGCTTTACCATCAATTGTGACATTTACCCAATCAACAGCATTTGCAAGTGGTGCGTTTCCGCCGTGTGCTTTGTAATCAGATATATCTGGAAGAATTAGAGGAAGCTCTTCGTCTTTTAAGCATACTATGCTGTCATCTTCCATATGAACAACTGGCATTGGCTCTCCCCAATATCTTTGTCTTGCAAAAATCCATTCACGAATTTTGTAATTAATTTTCTTTTTGCCACAATTGTTTTCTTCAAGCCATGCAATCATTTTATCAATTGCATCTTGCTTATTCATTCCATCTAAAAATCCTGAATTTACATGAAGTCCATCTTCAACATATGCTTCTTTAGATATGTCACCACCTTCTAATACTTGAATAATATCTAGTCCGAATTTTTTAGCGAAAGCATAGTCTCTCTCATCATGAGCTGGGACTGCCATGATAGCTCCTGTACCATACGTTACTAACACATAGTCAGAAATCCAGATAGGTATTTTCACACCATTAACAGGATTTATTGCATAACTTCCTGTGAATACTCCCGTTTTGTCTTTATTTAATTCTGTTCTTTCTAAGTCAGACTTCATTGCGCATTCAGCTTTGTACTTTTCAACTGCTTCTTTTTGCTCTGGTGTTGTAATCTCTGAAATTAAAGGATGTTCTGGTGAAAGAACGCAATATGTAGCACCAAATAATGTATCGCAACGAGTTGTAAATACAACAAAAGATTTGTCAGTATCAGCAACATTAAATCTTACCTCTGCGCCAATGCTCTTACCAATCCAATTTCTTTGAATCTCTTTTGTTGATTCAGGCCAATCAACTTCATTTAAGCCTTCTAGCAATCTCTCCGCATACTTAGGAATATCTATAATCCACTGTTTCATATTCTTACGAACAACAGGGAAATTTCCTCTTTCACTCTTTCCATCAATTACTTCATCGTTTGCTAAAACAGTTCCTAATTCTTCACACCAATTTACAGGCATATCAACGCATCTAGCTAAGCCATCCTCAACTAGTCTTTTAAAAATCCATTGTGTCCATTTATAAAAATCTGGAGATGATGTTTGAACTTCTCTATCCCAATCATATCCAAATCCACACTTCTTAAGTTGCATCCTAAATGTGTCTATATTCTTTAATGTGAATTCATTTGGATGATGTCCTGTATCGATTGCGTATTGCTCTGCAGGAAGTCCAAAGCTATCAAACCCCATTGGATGTAAAACATTATATCCTTGCATTTTTCTCATACGGGATACTATATCGGTTGCTGTATAGCCTTCAGGATGGCCCGCATGAAGGCCTACACCAGATGGATATGGAAACATATCCAAAGCATAGAATTTTGGCTTTGAAAAATCCCATGCATCTGTTTTAAATGTTTGATGTT
>JAEEYG010000034.1 GCA_016291695.1 Clostridia bacterium
GGAGTAGTGTCTCCAACTACAAACTTAGTAGGCGTAATGGTAGCATATATAGTAGGCTGAATAGTAGGAACTACAGTAGGCCTTGGAGTTGGCGTTATTCTCGGCGTGTTAGTAGGCCTAACGGTCTGACTTAAAGTAGGTCCTAGGTATGTAATAGCATTACTCATTAGCTGGCATACTTCTGCTCTAGTAAGCTTACCTTTTGGATTGAACGTCCCGTTTGCATTACCCTTCACCAGTCCTTCACTAACAGCAATTGCAATATATTTTTCTCTTTCTTTAGAAATATTTGATTTATCTGAAAACCTGTTTAGTACTGAACTATTATATGACTTGTCACTTAGATTTAATGCAAAGACAATTGCCATTGTGACATCTTCTCTAACTGCCTCGTCATAAGGATGAAAATAGACTCCTCCATCAGAATAATAGTAATTCATATATCCGCCGACTGTGTCAATATACTCTTTAGCCCAAAAATCATCCGTTGCATCGGCAAAATGTATATTCACTCTTGACTTAAGGTTTAAAGAAGCCACAATAATCTTGGCAAACTCTGCTCTAGTAATGCTTTTATCTGGCTTGAACGATCCATCTGGATATCCAGAAAGGATACCATCTGACGACATTTTATTAATTACTGAAAACGCCCAATGGTTATTAGGAACATCTTTAAAGTTTGCTGCAAAACTAATACAAAATGCACATATTATAATTAAGCATAGTATTATGCCAAATGATTTTTTCATTTGTTCACCCTCTATATAAATTTATATAACTACCCCATCATATTAATTTTAAATTATTGAGCATTAATGTCAAGTTTTTTAGTTGTAATATACCACATGGAAATACCCACTGTTGCCAGTTATGTGATTAATGCTATAATGAAATTAAGTAAGAAGGAGAATTATTTATGAAAATTAAAACAGTTAAAGGAAATGATATATCAAATTATGTTCAGTTGCCGTTCGATGATGCCGCAATTGGTGCTTTAGTCATGCAGTTTATTAAGTCAGATTGCAGTTGTATAAACACATATAACGCAATAAATAAAAAAGAAACTGGTGATGAACCTATACCAGAAGAAATGGCAGAATTTTTTGATTCATTGGGTCCAGATAAGCCTAGTAAATATTGGGCTGTCTTTTCTGCATATGCTTGTTTCAACCCTTTGGAAGCATGTCGAATAGTACTAAATATAAAAGGAAAAGACAAGAAAACTTTTGCACAACGATTTCTTCAAGAATGTAAAGCCAAAAACTTACCTTATATATTTAAATTCAGTAAGCGAGATATCAGAAATGATCAAATAGTTATAGAGTCTCCGCGTGAATTGTTAGGACAGTTTATTGCTATAGCCAAAAGTGCCTCTTCTGATCTTGAAATAGGCAATCCTCCCGCTTTATATGGCACTTTAAGGAGTAATCCAAAAATAGGTGTTGGAGAAGCTTTTGAAACTTGGAATTTTAGTCCAAGTCAAATGATGATATTTCTTGTTTATTACTCCATGACAAAATATTTAGCTGATCACAGTGATGAGCTAGATGAATCAGCTAAAAATGCATTATACGAATTATGTCCAGCCTTTCATCCTGATAAATTAGAGTATTATACTGAAAAAGTAAAAACTAGTCATAGTGATAATTTTAAAAAAAGAGTAGCTTATTATATGAAGCACATTTATCTTGGAACGTCAGCTACTCAAACACTATTTGGACCAGAAAAAAATTATGAAGGCAAATTCTTTAGTATAAAACTTGGTCCAGTAATTAGTGAAATATACAATGGTCCAAATAAGGAAGAATTTTTAAAAGAAATAATAAGAAATTATAGAATGATTGCTACAGAAGCATGGGGCCGTTCTGAAAGTATTCTCTTTAGTCAGAAGGCTTTTGAACAAGGAATTAACTTTTCTGAAGTGCCTGTACCAAAGGAAATTATAGGCAAATTTGATAGCCGAATTAGATCATCAAATAGAGACTACATGTAATCATGTAGTCTCTTTTTTCTCCATCCCGTAGCGGAGCACTATAGTGCTCCATATAAGAGATGATTTAGACTTTTTTATTTACTTATTTTGCTTTTTCTCACGAATGACTATTCTATTTGAATAGTCATGAGTATTATCTGTCACTTTGTTCACTTGACTATTAACGTTATCTTTGATTTTTTCTTCTTCATTTATCATACTATTCTTAAATCTAGCAAAACCATACATACCAAACGAAAATATAATAATACAGCAAACCATAGTAATAAATGCTTCAATATGTTCTA
>JAEEYG010000035.1 GCA_016291695.1 Clostridia bacterium
AGCATCTTATTCATAAATCCATTTCCCATTTTTTACTTCCTCCCCATGTATTCGGTAAAAGCAACAATTGCCTTAAACTCTAATAATATTTTATAATTTACACGCTTAAAGTCAACTCGGCCAAGAACCTTTTAAAGTTTATTTAACCCTCTTGTAATAAAATCGTAAAGTTAGTTTATAATGACTCTGTCATATAGATTTATCTTATTTCGGCTGTTAACAACCGCCTCTGGGATGCCCATTTCAAGCAATTCCTTGTCTTCATAATTTGAGATAATTGAGAAGTCTGAAGTTGACTTTTCTAGCTTTATGTATACTTCTCTTTGATATCCTGTCGTTCCGAGAAGTTTAATGGCTTTAACTGTGGCATATACCTCACCTGTGGTTTCGTCTACAAAGTCTTTATCATATATAGAGTCATTTTGAATCTTTAGCCCTTCATAATTCCACCAGATGATATCAACATTTATCTTCCTATACTTTGATAAGTTTTCTGTATTATTATCTACGCTAACAATTATTATTCTTGATTCTTCTTCATCTATTATTCTCTCAACAATACCTTTTGAATAATTTGACAAGCTGCCATCAAAGCTTACTTTTATTGAATCTCCTATATTAAGTGCCATGCTTTCTTCTGAATTTGTAACTATGGCAAGATATGCAGAAAAATTATCTATTAGCTTAACCTTCTCAGGGTCTATTGGTATCTTTTGATTTACAACGTATGAAATATCATTTAGCATCTCAAGATTTATAGAATCTAAATTATTCACATTTATATAATCTTCATATCCATCGACTCTATATGAAACCATTCCTGATTTTGGCGCATTTAAGTCTTTTTTATAACTATACTTATTTGTTTCATAACTAATTCTTTCGGAAATCAAGCTCTTTAATTCAGAGTTTTTAAGATTCAAATTTCCTATAGCAGTTATTTTCCCATAAAGCATTTCATCTATGTCATCCTTAATAACTGTAAGTGCAGTATACTCGTTTTTCTTTTTTCCTAAATTGTATATTTCCTGGCCAATTTGTTTATCTATCGTTTTTAATTCTTGAGGATATTCAAAGTCTTCACTATCAATTATGCTTTGAATCTTTTCATCTATTTCTTCTATTTCAGCTTTATTATCTTCAACGTTTTTTTCTATGTAAGTTGCTATTACTCCATTTTTTGCAACCTTAGTACTATCTCCTGCTACTATCTTTCTTTCGCCTTCAAATGAGTCTGTCGGGATTACTTCTTCATTTCTAATGACGTATGCAACTGCATTTTCATAATTTGTGATTCTATCATTTCTAGCAATCGTATATTCAGTAGGTTTTTTAAACATCTTGGCTATATTAAGCGAAAAAATAGTTATGCCTACAATAACAATAGCAATCACAAAATATATTAGATCTTGCTTTGTTGCCTTTTTCAATTTCATAGTTTAAGTAATCACCTCTTTTGATAATTATTTACAATCATCTCAACCATATTTTCTTTATTTTCAATCCACTCAACATAGTCCATGTGACTAAACCATGTCATCTGCCTTTTTGCATATCTACGGCTTTCTTTCTTAATTCTTTCAACCATTTCATCATAACTTATTTCTTTGTTTAAATAATCTACTACTTCTTTATATCCTAAGCCCTGCATTGCAGTTTTTGAATAACCATAGGTGTTTAAAATATTTGCAACTTCGTCAACAAGTCCTTGAGAAAGCATTATATCTACTCTTTTATTTATTCTTTCATATAGCTCTTCTCTATTCCACAAAAGACCATAAACCATGTAATCAAAAGAAGGCCCTTTTACAGATTCTCTATCCACAAATGACTTTGGCTTTCCTGTAATCTTATAAATCTCAAGCGCTCTTATCACTCTTCTAATATTATTTTTATCTATTTTCTTTGCCGACTCTGGATCACATTTTTCTAGCATTCCAAATAAATAGTCTATGCCTTTACTATCTAATATGTCTTGTAATTCTAATCTATATTCTTCATCAGTTCC
>JAEEYG010000036.1 GCA_016291695.1 Clostridia bacterium
GATATCAAAGAGAAGTATACATAAAGCTAGAAAAGTCAACTTCAGACTTCTCAATTATCTCAAATTATGAAGACAAGGAATTGCTTGAAATGGGCATCCCAGAGGCGGTTGTTAACAGTCGTAATAAGATAAATCTATATGACAGAGTCATTATAAACTAACTTTACGATTTTATTACAAGAGGGTTAAATAAACTTTAAAAGGTTCTTGGCCGAGTTGACTTTAAGCGGGTAAATTATAAAATATTATTAGAGTTTAAGGCAATTGTTGCTTTTACCGAATACATGGGGAGGAAGTAAAAAATGGGAAATGGATTTATGAATAAGATGCTTGGAGTTCTTGGAATCGAGCAAAATACAGCTTATGATGAGGATGAAGAAAATTACGATTATGACGAGATAGAAGAACAAGAGGAAGAGGTAGCTCCAAAAACTGGATGGGGAAGAAAAAACAAAGTTGTTGGACTTCCAGTAGCATCTGCCCAATCGGTTAGAGTAGTTATTTCACAACCAAATAGCTACGAACAAGCATCAGAGATTTGTGAGCACTTAAAAGGTAAAAAATCAATAATAGTTAATTTAGAATACGTTAATAAAGATGTTGCAAGAAGAATTATAGATTTCATGAGCGGAGCTGTTTATGCATTAGATGGTAACATTCAAAAGATTTCTAATTCTATATTCCTAATTGCACCATATAACTATGAAATAACAAACGAGATAATTAAGGAATCTGTTAAAGAGAAGGCTACATCTTCTGTATCTTGGATAAAGTAAGGTCGCAGGGTGTAACAAAGGAGGAGAATTTATGATTACTCCACTAGATATTGAAAACAAGACATTCAGTAAGCAAGTTGTGAATGGATATAGTACTCAAGAGGTTCATGAATTTATGGCAGAACTTCTTAGGGACTATGAAAAAATGTATAAAGAGAACATTGAGTATAAAGACAAAATAGCTGTCTTAAATCAAGGTATTCAACATTATAAAGCAATCGAAGATACTCTTCAAAATGCTTTAGTAGTTGCGCAAGGTACAGCCGAAACTGTTAAACAAAATGCTAGAGTTGAAGCAGACAATATTTTAAAAGAGGCTGAGATTAATGCTCAAAAGTCTGTTGATGAAATTGGAAAAGTAATGCTAGAGAATCAGCTTAAGCTTCAAGAAACCAAAAAGCAGTTTGATGTATACAAAGCAAAGATGGAGGCGCTACTTATTTCGCAACTTGAATTATTGAAAGATATAAATGATGATGAAAACTAACAAAAAGCCCTTTATGAGGGCTTTTTTTAATGGTAAAATTAATTCGTAAATCGTAGCGGCGAGCATTGCTCGCCATAAAAATACACATAATATGTTTGCACCCATCGTCCAGATACTAATGTTATCTATTAAAAATCCGTAGCGGCGAGCATTGCTCGCCATGGACAACTCTAGTTGTCCGCTACAAAAATATAAGGAGGCACCACTTGAAAAAAATAATTCTTTCAATTGATGGTATGACATGCTCGGCTTGCTCTAATGGTCTTGAAAAATATTTAAACAAACAAGACGGAGTAATAAGTGCAAGCGTAAATCTAATCATGAACTCTGCTTCAATTGAGTATGACGATAAAAAACTAAATATAGAAGATCTAAACAAATTCGTTAAGCAGGCAGGATTTGAAAGTTTAGGTAAGTATAAACTTAACCTTGAAGAAAAAGCCCATCATAAAGATAAAGTAAAACTTATCATAATAGGCATTATTACTCTTATAGTATTCTATATTTCTATGTCACATATGCTAGGACTTCCTCATATAGAAAGCCTTTCACCGGACGATAATCCACTTGTTTATGGTTTATTATTAATGATTTTAACAACCATTGTGTTAGTATTGGGATTTGATATTATTAAAAATGGTTTTAAAAATTTCATTCACAAAACTCCGAATATGGATTCTTTAATAATGCTAGGCGTACTTTCAAGTTTTATATATAGTGTTTATGAAGTAATCATGATTTCAATGAGTATAGAGTATCACAGCTTAGCACATTCTTTATACTTTGAGTCGGCTACAATGGTTATATTCTTTGTCAAACTTGGTAGGCTTATAGAATCAAATAATAAAAACAAAACTAAAACTGCAATTCAAAAGCTAGTAACGATTACACCTAAAAACGCAATTGTGTTAAGAGAAGGCAAGGAAAAAGTTGTAACTATTGATGAAGTACAAGCAGGCGAAGTTTTAGTTTGCAAGCCTGGCGGAAAAATTGCGGTTGATGGTGAAATAATTGAGGGCGAAACTCATATTGATGAATCTTTTATCACAGGTGAAAGTACTCCTGTAAAAAAGAAAGCTTCAATGAAAGTACTAGCTGGTAGTATAAATTATGATGGCTATATAAAGTACAAAGCTGAAAAAATAGGAAGAGAATCAACAGTTTCAGAAATAGTTAAACTAGTTGTAGAAGCCACAAGCAAAAAAACACCTATAGAAAAAACAGCGGATAAAATTAGTGGTGTGTTTGTTCCAATTGTAATTGCAATTAGTATTATTACTCTTGTAGCTTGGCTTATTATTTCAAATGATATAGGAGTAGCAATCAACTATTTTGTATCAGTTCTAGTTGTAGCATGTCCTTGTAGTCTAGGTTTAGCAACACCGCTTGCAATTGTCGTAGCTTCTGGATTAGCATCTTCAAAGGGAATACTTGTTAAATCTGGAGATGTGTTAGAAAACTCATATAAGATTAAAAACTTTCTTTTTGATAAAACTGGCACGCTAACAAACGGAAACCTACAAGTATCAAAGATATTTAATTACTCGGAAGAAAAAGATGAGGATATTATTAAATATGTAGCTAGCATAGAGAAAAAGAGCGAGCATCCTATTGCAAAAGCAATTGTGGAATATGCTACTCTTCATAAAATTGAAACTACCGAATGTGAAGATTTCAAATCTATAGCTGGCGAGGGAGTATATGCAAAAATAAATGCTGATGAGTTTTATATTGGTAACTCAAAAGTTCTAACCAACATTTCAGAGCAGAATGCAATTAGCAGCTTACAAGCCAATGAAGATGAACTTACACAAAATGGTAATAGTATTTTATATGTCATAAAGAATAATAAAGTGATTAGTTTAATTGGAGTTAAAGATATTGTTCGCTCGACAAGTGCCGAATTGATTTCTAATCTTGATAAACGAAATATAAGTTCAATTATGCTTACTGGTGATAATGAGAAAACGGCAAATGTTATTGCAAATGATTTAAAAATATCAAGCATAGTTTCAAATTGTAGCCCAAAAGAGAAGTCACAAAAGGTAAAGGACTATAAAAAAGATGGAATTGTTGCTATGTGCGGTGATGGAATAAATGATAGTATTTCTTTAATTGAGGCTGACATTGGTATTTCAATTTCAAATGGAACAGATATTTCAATCAACTCTGCAAACGTTGTGCTTATGAATGATGATTTGATGAAAATCATAGATTTGATAGATATTAGTAAAAAGACAATCAAAATAATTAAGCAAAATTTGTTTTGGGCTTGCATATATAATATTTGTATGATACCCATTGCATGTGGATTATTCAAATCATTAGGATTATCTATTAATCCAATTATAGGAAGTGCAGCAATGATGATTAGTAGTATAATAGTCGTTTTGAATTCACTTAGAATTAATAGTTATACCAATTGTAAGAAGGGTTAGGAATGTTTATGGAAAAGACGAGGTTTTGCACAAAGTTTTTTAAGTGGTTTTTTTGCAAGTTTTTATATAGAGTAGAATATCGAAATGAAGAATACTTGGATGAATATGAAACATACTTAATTTGTCCTAATCACTCCAATATTTTTGATCCATTTTTCGTTCTTCCTCGAAAGTATGAAAAAGACATACATGTTGTAGCTAAAAAAGAACTATTCAAGCATTTTTGGTTTAGATGGATTGCAAAGCAGTATAACGTGTTCTCTATTGATAGAGAAAATGTTGATGTTAGAAGTATGCTAAATACTATTAATGTTTTTAAAGAAGACAAAAAGGCAAAGCTTATTCTTTTTCCGGAGGGAAAAGTTGTAAAAGAAAAGGAAGAGCTAGGAAAAGTATATAAAAAAGGTGCTACTTTTATTGCAATGCATATGGATAAGCCAATAGTTCCTGTACATATAACTTGGAGACCAAGATTATTTGGAAAAGTTGTTGTTGCTTTTGGAAAGCCTTATACTATTGATAACTCATCAAAGTCTAAACAATATATGGAAGAAAACACCAAAAAGCTTATAGATACCATTTATTCAATAAATATTTCATAGGAGTATAAAAATGAAAGTTACTGAAAGTGAAAAAATAGAGAAAAAAAGAATTAAGGCAGAAAAAGAGCACAAGAGGCTAGTAGAGCTTAGTAAATTTGAAAGAGAATATAATGAGAAAGGTTATGAGTTAATTGGGGGCATAGATGAGGCTGGAAGAGGACCTTTATTTGGACCTGTAGTTGCTGCCTGCGTGGTTCTTCCAAAAGACTGTTTGATTGAGGGAGTTAATGATTCAAAAAAGCTTTCTGAGAAAAAAAGGGAGTCTTTATTTGAAGAAATCAAAGAAAAAGCAGTAGCCTGGGGCGTTGGAATCGTTGATAACAATACTATTGATGAGATTAATATATTAGAAGCTACTAGAAAGGCTATGCATGAAGCTGTAAGCAACTTGCAGGTAAAGCCGGACTATATCTTTATAGATGCTGAAAAACATGTAGATACATGTAATATTCCGTATTTACCTATAGTTAAGGGCGACGCTCTTTCTATAAATATTGCATGTGCATCTATAATAGCTAAAGTTACCAGAGACAGAATGATAGATGAAATTGCAGGTAAATACCCAGAGTATGGCTTAGACAAGCATAAAGGCTATGGCACAAAGGCTCATATTGACGCTATCAAGCAATATGGAATCACGCCCCTACATAGAAAGTCATTTTGCAAGAATTTTGTTGACATAAAGTGATTTTTGACATATAATGATACACGGAAACTCAAACACGGAAACTGGACCGAATTGGTCCGGAGACACCTGCGACATTGAAGGAGGATGCCCCAATGGAGAACAACACTCAGAACTGCCTTCGCCAGGATCTGCTGCACCGGATGTTCGTAATCTGCAATGCCTTGATGCGGCTTGCAGACCGTACGACGGCTCTGTACGCCGAAGACGTGCGGCGCCGGGCCGCACAGATGGATACCCTCGATTCCGCCACTAGAGAGGCGGTCTCCGGGAAACACTTCGTGGAGCTGGCCGATTCCGGTCTCGGAGGCGTTGTCCTCCAAAACTGGATGGTGTACCTGTTTGTCGGCTACGTTGCCAAAGCCTATAGGTACAAGTATGCACTGAGACTTCGCCGGTCGATTCAGGCTGCGGCCATGGACTACCAGCCGAACGACGGCGCCTGGAAGGATGGCATCGCCCTGCAGAGGGCAGTGTCATCCGTCAGGTTTGACTGATTTCATTACAAAAAAAGAGAGCGAGAGCTCTCTTTTTTTGCGTTTCAAACCTTATTTGCAAGTATTGTTTTTTAATGTGAAAAAATATATAATCTTCCATAGATTTATGTGCTTTTTAAAGTAAATTGGAGGACGTATGAATATTAATAATCTTTTTCAAATTTTGAATAGTATAAGTAGTCAGCAAAGCTCTAATGGGCAAAATAATCAAAGTAGCAATGGCGGTACTGGTTTAAACATGCAGGGCGGCAACAAAGGAGTGCTAATCGTTATAATAATAGTAATTGTTGTTATGATGCTAATGCAAAATCAAGAGGAAACAAACCCAACTAATTATGATAATAGCGAGTATACCGAAAACTATAACGATCAAACTGATTATAGTAGTTCAAATGGCAGTTTCTTCGATTTAATCTTTGGAGATTCAAGTTCTTCATCTAGTAATAATGGGCAATACAGTAATTCAAACTATACTTCTTATGAAGATAGCAATATTAAAAATGTCTCATCGGACACGTACACAGTAATGATTTACATGTGTGGTTCGAACTTAGAGTCTGATGGTGGATATGCTTCATCAGATTTGGAAGAAATGCTAAAATCAACACTTGCTGATGAAGTTAATGTTCTAATATACACTGGCGGAGCCAAGAAATGGTTTAGCTATGGAATTTCAAATAGAACGAATCAAATATATAAAATCGAAAACCACAAACTTGTCCTAGTTAAGGATAACTTAGGTTTAGAAAACATGGCAGATTCAAAGACTCTTACAAGCTTTATGAGTTTCTGTAAGCAAAATTATTCTGCAGATAAGTATGCTTTAATCTTCTGGGATCATGGCGGTGGAGCAGTATCTGGATTTGGTTTAGACCAAAATGCAAGTAAGTCAGATACTCTTACTATTGATGAAATCAAAAAAAGCGTAGACGCATTCGGCTCAAGACTTGAATTTGTTGGATTTGATGCATGCTTAATGGCAAATATGGAAACTGCATATGCATTAAAAGATGGTGCCAACTATTTAATTGCTTCAGAAGAGACGGAGCCAGGAACAGGTTGGAACTATGTTAAGATTTTTAACACTCTATCTTCTGACTCATCTCAAATTGGTTCTACAACAGGTAAAGTTATAGTTGATTCTTTTATAGCATCTAATAGTGGATATAGAGCACCTGATGCAACATTAAGTTGCATAGACTTAAGCAAAATGGAAAATGTTTATAAGAACTTAGTTTCATTTATGAAAGAAGTTAAGCAAAACTATTTTTCAAAGAGCAAGTACAATACTTTTTCTAAAGCTGTAGCTACTACAAAAGCATTCAGTGACAACATGATTGATACATTTGACCTAGTAGACTTTGCAAATAATGTTGGCATTTCATCTGCAAGTAAACTAGTAAGTAGTGTTAATGAAGCAGTGTCTTATAATAAGACAAATAAATATGTTGAAAATTCAAATGGAATGTCAATTTTCATTCCTTACAATAAGCTTTCGTACTATGACAATATGCTAAAGATTTATAATAATATTGGAATGACTTCTGAATATACAAATGTATTATCTGAGTACGTTAACCTAATTGCAAATGGTAAAAAACCTTCATATTCAGTTAATAATCACACATATACACAGAGTAGCTCAGATTATTCTTCATATGGCTGGTATGATTTGTTATTCCGTAGCAATCATGAGGCATATTATGAGCAAACAGAACTTAAAGTTGAAAAGCTTAATGTTGTAGATAAAGGCGACTACTTTGCGCTTCATCTAACAGACAAAGATTGGGAGAAAATCACTAAAGTTGAATCAGTTACTTGGTATGATGCTGGAAAAGGCTATATAGATATGGGTGCTGATAGCATTTACGAACTTGACCAAAAAGGTGATTTAAAAATCGAGTCAGACGGAACTTGGCTTGCAATAAATGGTGATAACATTCATTATGAAGTTATCGAACGTACAGACAATTACGAGAAAGGTAGAGTTCCTGCAGTTATAAATAAAGAAAGAGTTAATTTGATATTATACTTTGATAAAGAAAATCCTGATGGAGTAGTATTAGGTTATGCTCCAGATTATGATGAGTTAGGTCAAACAGTATTTGAAAAAGGTTTAAGAGAAATCAAAGTTGGAGACAAAATTGACTTTGTTGCAAATTATTATGCAAAAGATGGAAGCTTAGATGATGAGTTCTATATAAATGACACATTAGTTGTTGATAGCAAAGGACTAAATATTTCTTATGAAAGTCTAGGCGATGGAGAATGCCTAATCTACTATAGATTGACGGATACATTTGGAAATATCTATTATACGGAGCCGGTCATTCTTGAGTAAAAGTGTAACTTGTGAAAGGAGAATTTAATGGGTAATAAGAAGATTACTTCAATAGGTGGGCAAGCAGTAATTGAAGGTGTAATGATGAGAGGACCTTTTAAGACTTGCGTGTCTGTTAGAAAACCTGATGGAGAGATTGAATGTAAGATTACTGAGAACAAAGTCAAAGGTGGTTTTAGAAAGATACCAATATTAAGAGGAATATTTGCGTTCATTAATTCTATGGTTATTGGAATTAATGCTTTGATGTTTTCTGCAAAGTTTTATGAAGAAGATGGAACTCCTAAGGAAGAATCTTCTTCTGAAAATGAGAGTGCAGAAAAGACTACTGAAGAGCCTGCAGAAAAAAAGAATGACTCTGGAGAGCTTTCAGGTTTTGCGCTATTTATTACTCTATTAGGTTCTTTGACTCTAAGCATTTTATTATTCTTTGTTTTGCCAAATGTAATTGCAAACTTTATTGTTCCAAATGAGGTTAGTGCAATTACTAGTGGCGATACAGTTATTTCTGGCGAAATGGTGATGGCTTCTTCTGGAGATGTAATTACTGCTAATAAGAAAAGCAATGTTTTATATAACGTAGTGGAAAGCGTTGTTAAAATTGCAATCTTCCTAGGGTACCTGGCGCTTGTTTCTCAGATGAAAGATATACGTAGAGTTTTTGAATACCATGGTGCAGAACATAAGAGCATTTTCTGCTATGAAAATGGTGAGGAACTAACTGTTGAAAATATTAAGAAGTATAAGAGATTTCATCCAAGATGTGGAACTAGCTTTTTACTATTTGTTGTAGTTATTAGTATAATTATATATTCAATAGTTGGAAGACATCCAAATTTACTAATTAACGTTTTAATAAGGATTGCGCTATTGCCAGTGATTGCAGGAGTATCTTATGAAATAATTAAATTTGCTGGAAAGCATGCAGATAATAAGTTTGTTTCATGGTTAAATCAACCTGGAATGTGGCTTCAAAGATTAACAACTCGCGAACCAGATGATACTCAAATAGAAGTAGCAATTCATTCCCTAAAAGCCGTAATTCCTGAAGACAAAAATGCAGACCTTTGGTAATGTCCATTTTGGGGACACGACAAGTTCGCATCAATTTTGCAAGATTTGGGGACAGGACATCATGCAGATAATAGAATAAAAGAGGTGAGAAAGTGATAGAAATATCTGCAATTCTAAAAGATGCTAAAGAAAAGCTTAAAGCAAATGGAATAGATGATAGAGAAGCACGACTACTACTTTCTTATGCTATGAATATAGATTCAGCTGAACTTGTAAAGTTTACTAGCATTAACGAGGAAACACTAGAAAAGTTTAATGATGCATTAGATAAACGTTGTAATCATGTTCCTTTCGCCTATATTACAGGACATAAAGAGTTTATGAAACTAGACTTTGTTGTAAATGATTCGGTACTTATACCAAGACCTGAAACCGAGTTTTTAGTTCAAAAAGCAATAGACATCTGCGAAGAGAAGTTTAAGGATAATTTGAACTTAAATATTCTTGATTTATGTACTGGTTCAGGGTGCGTTGCTATATCAATTAAAAATGGCGTTCCTAATGCTAACGTTTTTGCTTCTGATATAAGTGAAGATGCTCTATCGGTTGCAAGACAAAATGCGTATTTAAACAATATGTATGTTTCTTTTATCAAATCGGATTTATTTGAAAGTATTAATAAAGGCCTAAGATTTGATGTAATAGTATCGAATCCACCATATATAAAATCTTCAGAAATAGATTCTCTTGAGATAGATGTAAAGGACAACGAACCACTAATTGCTTTAGATGGTGGAGAAGATGGCTTGAACTTTTATAGAACAATAGCCAATCATGCAAAGTCTTTCTTGAACAAAGGTGGAGTATTGCTATTTGAAATTGGTTTTGATGAGAAAGGTTCAGTAATTGAAATTTTGAAAGAAAATGGTTTTAAAGATATAGATAGTATTAAAGATTATTCACAAAACGACAGAGTTGTATTTGGAACTTATGTTTAGATGGAGGATAAAATGTCATTTTCTACTGATGTAAAAGCGGAACTTACAAAGATTTCGTCAAAGGGAAAGAAACAAAGTATTGCTGAACTAATAGGATTTATGATAACTAACTGTACTGTAACATTAGAAGATGGCAAGTATATTCTAAAAATGTCTACAGAAAACGAATATGCTATCAGAAGAGTGTATACTTTTTTAAAGGCATATTTTGATATTACTGCAAAGTCAAATGTAGAAAGACCAAAGGCGCCTGACGAAGAACCATTATATCATCTTAAGATTGTGAATAGTGATGATATTAAAAAGATATTTGACGAGAGTTACATTAACATTAACGAAAAACTTCAGATAGAGCTAAACGACAATAGCTTTGTTGAAAATGATGAGGAATGCAAAAGAGCATTTTTGAGAGGCGTATTTTTAGGCTCTGGTAGCATTACAAATCCAGACATTAGATATCATCTTGAAATGGTAATAAATAATCATAACAGTGCTCTAATTCTAAATGAGATGATAGAAAGCTTTGACGTTAAGTCAAAAATGACAAAACGTAAAAAGGATTTCATTATTTATATTAAAGGAGCGGAATCAATATCTACTTTTCTTGCTGTTATTGGAGCAAATAAAGGAACACTAAAATTTGAGGAAACGAGAGTTATTAAAGAAGTAAGAAATAACATAAATAGAAAAAGCAATTTTGAAAATGCAAACTTCGACAAAACAGTTGATGCTAGTTTAATAGAAATAGAAGACATCTTACTAATTAAGAAGAAAAGAAAATTTACTAAACTTCCAGACAACTTAAAAGAATTAGCAAAACTAAGAATGTCATATAAAGAAGCAACCTTTGAAGAGCTTGGTAATATGCTTACACCTACTTTAAGCAGGGCTGGAGTTAGTCACAGATTTAAAAAAATACATGAGATAGCAGAAGAAATTAGAAGCGAGGAAGGGAGCTAGAAAAGGATTGAGATCGTTATATATTCATATCCCTTTTTGCAAGCACAAGTGCTATTATTGCGACTTTAATTCGTATGCAGGTAAAGAAGAATTAGTTAAAGAATATGTTGAGGCATTAAAGAAGGAACTTTCTAAAGTAATAAGCTACAATGGCAGTAATTGCTTTTATTCAGTTTACTTCGGTGGGGGTACCCCTTCATTTATTAGCCCTGAGTATATAGAAGAAATAATGAGCCTTATTAATTGCGATGGCGAGGTAACTTTGGAGGTTAACCCCGGAACAGTTAATAAGGATATTTTAATGAAATATAAAGAAATTGGAATTAATAGATTAAGTATTGGTCTTCAAGCAACTCAAGATGAAATCTTGAAAAGAATTGGGAGAATTCATACGTTACTTGGTTTTGATAACGTCTATAAAGATGCAAGAGCTGTTGGGTTTAAAAACATTAGTGTTGATTTAATGTTTTGCCTTCCAAGGCAAACAATTGAAGATGTTCAAGAATCACTAGAGCATATTATTAAGATTAATCCAGAACACGTTTCTTGCTACTCTTTAATACTTCATGATGATTTAGTTAATAAAAGAAAAGAATTGTTTAGTGCTATTCCAAGTGAAGAAATTGAAAGAAGCATGTATTACACGATATGCGATAAGCTTCAAAAAGCCGGATACGATTTTTATGAAATATCCAATTTTGCAAAACCATCTTTTTATTCTAAGCATAACCTTTGCTATTGGAATCAAGAAGAATACTTCGGCATTGGAGCAGGGGCTAGCTCTTATATTAATAGTATGAGATATAAGAACGTGGATAGTTTAGAAGACTACATTCATAATGTAGAGCAAAACTATAATAAAGAAGATAATTATCCATACATAGATAGCGCATCTATAGTTGAAGAAGTTCAAACAAAAGAATCAAAATTGAATGAGTACATGATATTAAAATTAAGATTAATAGAGGGAATAAAAATATCAGAGGTTAACGAAAAGTTTAACATAGATGTACTTGATTGGTTCAAAGATGACATAAAATCGTTAACGGATGATGGACTACTTGAAATCTCTAATTGTAATGGAAAGCCGAACTTTATAAGGCTTAGCAAGAAAGGCCTTGACCTTGCTAATTTAGTATGGGAAAGATTTGTTTAATACTTCATAATTTTGTTGTTATATAGAAACGATTATAGTAAAATTTTAACACTACTTTTAAATTTGTTTTGGAGGCAGTTTTAAATTGGAGAATAATGGAGTTAATTGGGATGAAGTTGTTAACTTTTTCTCAAAGAAATATATATTAACAAGAGCAAGTTTTATGAATAGTACCGCTAGCGTTGATGGTGACAAGATTAATGTCAAACTAAGCGCAAAAGGTAAATTCATGTTGCTTCAAAAAAATGTAGATAAAACGGTAAGTGACTTTTTGTTTAATTCTACCGGAAAAAGATATAGCGTAGAATTTTTTGAACCGCCAGTAGAAGAAATAACTATGGAGCGTGACAATATGGAGGATAATATAGTAAGAAATATCCTTCTAGAAAATCAAAAAGCTGTTGAGAATCAATCTGCACCAGTAGAAAAACCTAAAAAGCCTAAGACATTTAAAAGCACATCATCAATTAATAGCGAATCTAA
>JAEEYG010000037.1 GCA_016291695.1 Clostridia bacterium
GAATGGATAAATATAAAATGATAAGTTAAAAAAGGTGATTTTATATGAATAATTGTTTAAATTGTAATTCGTTATTGGAAAAAAATTATAAAAAGTACTGCTCTAATAAGTGCCAAAAAGAATATGAGTATAAAAGATTTATCGAGAAATGGAAAAGTGGAAAAATAACAGGAATGCGTGGAAAATATCAAATATCAATGCATTTAAGAAGATATTTATTCAATAAGTATAATAATAAATGTTCAAGATGTGGTTGGAGCGAAGTAAATCCGTACACCAAAATGATTCCTCTTGAAATAGAACATATGGATGGTAATTTTGAAAACAATTCAGAGGATAATTTAATATTATTATGTCCTAATTGTCATTCGTTAACATCAACATATAAAGGCGCTAACATAAACTATGGTCGAAAAAATAGGAAAAAATATAGTTTGTATATAAAATAAAAAAGCTGTTAGAAAAATCTAACAGCTTTTTTGGAGCCAGTGATCTGAGTCGAACAGACGACCTACTGATTCGTACCACTACAACTTTCGTTGCCACTTTAGTGTTTGCAGTCTGGACTTGCTCTTTACCATAGCTTATGCTTTAGGTACACCGTATAAAGTCTCTACACTCGGTATTTCTACCTAGCTCGGGATTGGCATGTGCTTTAGCATTTAGCTTTCCCCGAATTAGCGGTGTCCACCTTATATATTTCTACATAAGGGTGCAATTTTGTTTACAAGTCAGTTGCTCTACCAACTGAGCTACACTGGCATATTAAAATATTGGTGACCCGTAGGAGAGTCGAACTCCTCACTCCGCCGTGAAAGGGCGATGTCTTAACCGATTGACCAACGGGCCTTAGAAATGGTGAGCCATCCGCGATTCGAACGCGGGACAACTTGATTAAAAGTCAAGTGCTCTGCCAACTGAGCTAATGGCCCAAATCAATACTTTGTCGTTTGCGACCTCTATATAGTACAACATTTTTATGGGCGTGTCAACAGTTTTATTTTAATATAATTTACCATTTATTTAAATAATTTCAAGTGTTTTTTCTACAATGTTTTTTGTGGAATCTGGTTTGGCAATATGCCTTTGCATAGCCTTCATATTGTTGATGTGAAATTCATCAGAGATAAATTCTTCTATTAGAGGAGTTACCTTGTTTAAGTCCCAAAGCCTATATCCGGCGCCATTATTGGTTAAAAAGGCCGAATTCTCTTCTTCTTGACCTGGAACAGGGCTAAAGATAAAGAAAGGCTTGTTTGAAACTAGTATTTCTGTCGTAGTTAGTCCGCCTGGCTTAGAAAAAACGAAGTCTGATGCATACATCAACTCTGCAACTCTGTCTGTGAAGCCAAGAACAGCTACTTTTTTATTTGAAGCTTTTGCAAGGTCTTCAAAAGTTTTTTGCGTTTTTTCACTCTTCCCTGCAATAGCAATTATTTGAACATCTTGTCTAACATCTAGTATTCCCTTAAAAATCAAAGAAGAATCAGACATTCCATATTGGCCACCTCCAAAAACTAGGAAAGTTGGCTTATCTTGGCTTAATCCAAGACTTTCAAGAGTTTTACTTTTATCATATTCTTGGCAGAATTCTGGTCTTACTGGAATGCCAGTTACAAATACTTTTTCTTCTGGAATTCCATAATGAGATAGCTCAAATTTCATTGGATTGTTGGCTACGAAATAGCAATCAACATACTCTGAGTTGAAAAGCCAAAATTTATGAGGCGCATAATCTGTAAGTATAACAGCCAGTTTGGCTTTCGTCTTACCAGTCTTTTTTAGGTTAGTTACTTCGTCAGTCATAAAATAGTGGGTTGAAATGACTAGAGCAGGGTCTTCATCCTTAAATAGGTTATATAGCTTTTTTGAATAATGTTTTTGGAAAGAAGAACTTAATTTTGATAAGAACTTTCCATTTTCACCTGATTTATATATTTTGCTCCATGTATTTGGAGAATGCCTTGCCATTTTAACGTATGATGAAATAACAAGATTATTCATTTTTTTGCTTACATATTGCAAGCCATCTACTAATTCAACGTTATATTCACCAGAATATTCACTATCTATGTATTTTTTAACTCCGTCTGCGGCTCTGTAGTGCCCGCCACCTATTGCTGCATACAAAATAATAATTCTTTTCATATAAACAACCTCACTTTAATTCAAAACGATTGTTATCTTTTGTATCCAAAAAATTTGTCTCTCATGTGGTCCTTTCTAGGTGGGTTCATAATTTCAAAATCATCTAATGCTGCTTTTAAATCATAATAGAAAGCTTTCTGTACGTAAGAAATATTTTGACCATCGATTGTAATAATGCCATAGGTGCCATAGTCTCCAAAATCCGTAGTGCCAAGTGTTCCTGGGTTTATATACCATTTGCCTTCTTGAGAAAGATTTGCTTTTGGCGTATGTGTATGACCATACAAGTAAATGTCTGCATCATACTTTTTGAAGTATTCTATAAGTTCAGGAATTGAAGGGAAAAGGTTAAACTCCCTGTATTCCATATTTTCATCAGAAGGATAATGAGTTACTGCAATCTTAATTCCTTCAAGGGTTATAGACGTTTCTTGAGGAAGTTTTGAAATAAAATCAATTGATTCTTTAGAAAGATGTTCTTTAATCCAGCTCTCTTGACGAAGGTCTTCTTCCGTCATTTTATGCTGGCCGTTATGAATATAATCAGGCACTCCAAATATACATCTATCTTCGTGGTTTCCTCTGACGTATATTAATTTATCTTCATATTGTTTAAGCAATTGAACACATTCCTCAGACCTTGTACCAATTCCAATTGCATCTCCTAAACATATTATTTTACTAACGTTTTCTTGCGATAATAATTCCAATGTTTTCTTTAAAGCAAATACATTTCCATGAATATCAGAAATTACAGCGTATTTCATTACTAAAGCTCCTTATTTTTAATCTTTCAAGTAAGAGTTTATCACATTTGATGAAAAATAGACAACTGTTCTTTTTGGGGACACGACAACTATGCTTCAAATAGCCCTATAGAGAGCACACAAATTGACATAATGTAGATTTTATGCTATAATTATATTGTGCTGTAAGCATATTTTTACTTAAGAATATTTTCGCACCTATTATTTTTTAGGAGAGTGATTTTATGAACACATATTTATTATTAAAAGCAAAACACAGATATGAGTGGCTTGATGGAGTACAAGAACCTAGTGCATTTAGCATGTCAACTATTGAAGAGCAACTTGAAACACTAGCTATATTGGAAGTAACAATCCCACTAGAAAGACTCTTATATCCATACCCTGAGGATGGAGGATCTCATGAAGAAAAATGGGAAGTAATAAGAAAAAGAAATGAATTTGAGGGCTTTTTGATTACGAATGATCGCTACAAAGAAATGGATGCCAGATTATTACAGGAATTGCCAACAAGAAATACCGAAGATGATATTCGCATTGCAGCAGAAAGAATTTTGGAGGAACTTAGAGAAAGAGAGGCAAATCAAGAAAAGAAGCAAGGTGAAGAATCTGTCTCTACATCCCGTGAAGATAATAAACAGCTGTATTTGAGAATGAAACAAGCTACCGTAGATCGTTATGATGCGGGTGTTCAAAAGCTAAAGGAAGTCGGTATGTATAATACTCGCCTATCGCCAGAAGAAGAAAAAGAGCATAAGAGACAGCACGAAATAATTGATACGTTAACAGAAATTCTGATTCCAGTACCTGATGATGGTATAATGTCTATGGAAATAACTGAGCAAAGATATAAATTATTAGATTTCTTGCTAAAGAATAAAAATTATGAAGAAGTTAATAGAAGACTTGAAGAGGCATTATCAGGTGATTTTGATGTCGACGGAATTGCAAAAGCAGCAAAGAGGATAATTGTTGAAATGTCAGGCCCGGCGCCAAAAAAAGAAGGACAAAAGAAAAAAAGACCAGAAGAAACACCAAATGATACTGATCATTAAATATAACTACTTTTCCGCAAACCGCAATGGTTTGCGGATTTTTTTGACAATCCCTTTTTGACAAAGCTGTCGTGTCCCCGAATCCGGCAAATTTGATGCGAACATGTCGTGTCCCCAAAAAAGACACACTTGATTTAATAATGAAATTATGTTAAATTAATTACGCTATAAAAAGAGAACTATAGAGGTGCGAAATGTTTGATAAACTAGATAATGTTGAAGCTAGATATGAAGAATTAAATAAAAAAATAGCAGATCCTGAAGTAATTGCCGATCAAAATGAGTGGAAGAAGCTCATGAAGGAGCATTCAGACATTACTCCAGTAGTTGAAAAGTACAGGGAGTATAAGAGCGCAAAAGAAAATGAAGAAGAACTTAAGGAAATGCTTAATGACAAAGAAATGCATGACTTGGCACAAGAAGAACTAATTGCATTAAGAGAAAAAATTCCACAAATAGAAGAAGAACTAAAGATGCTTCTTGTTCCTAAAGACCCGAATGATGATAAAAACGTTATCATGGAGATTAGAGGCGGTGCCGGTGGTGAGGAGTCTTCTTTATTTGCAGGCGACTTATACAGAATGTACATGATGTATGCAGAAAAAAAGAGATGGAAATTTGAAATAATAAACCTAAATGAGACAGAACTTGGCGGAATTAAAGAGGCAACTATTAATATCACGGGAAAAGGTGCTTATTCTAGGCTTAAGTTTGAAAGTGGAGTACATAGGGTTCAGAGAGTGCCTGAAACAGAAGCTTCTGGAAGAATTCATACTTCTACAGCAACAGTTGCGGTTTTACCAGAAGTAGATGAGGTTGAGGTTGAAATTAAGCCAGAAGACTTAAAAGTTGACACGTTCCGTTCGTCAGGAGCAGGTGGTCAGCATATTAATAAAACCGAGTCTGCAATTAGAATTACGCACATCCCTACGGGAGTAGTTGTTGAGTGCCAGACAGAGCGTTCACAGATACAAAACAGAGAAACAGCTATGAAAATGCTTCGTGCTAAACTTTATGAAGCAGAGCTTGAGAAGCAAATGAAAGAGCAAGCTTCATCTAGAAAGAGCCAGGTTGGAAGCGGAGATAGAAGCGAAAAAATAAGAACATATAACTTCCCACAAGGAAGAATCACGGACCACAGAATAAATGTGAGTATGTACAGAATTAATGATTTCCTAAACGGAGACTTAGATGAGATGATTGATAGCCTTAATGCCGCAGATATGGCAGCAAAGCTATCTGATTCAGAAGAATAGTTTTTAAGCAACTAGTAGCCCATTTAACGAGGTTACTAGTTGTTTTTGTTTACGAAAAATGGTATAATTATACTAGTGGGGGTGTGTATTATGGCCAAAGAAAAGATATATAAGGTAACAATTGATATAACTAAAAAAAATGAAGAAATGATTTCAGAATTAGAGAATGATAGTCATGTTAGGCAAGAGAATAGAGCTATTTTTCCTCAGGCATATAAGTATAGGCTTCAAGTAGAACTTAATCCAAAAGAGTATGATTATTTAAAGGACAAACTTGATATTACTGTTCAAGAAGAAATTGACCCAGAGGAAGAACCAGAAAAAAAGGATGATTTTGACTCATATGAGCAAGATTTTGATGAGCAAGAAGAACCAGAAGTTGATAACACGGCTCGTGATAATCCAGTAGCAATTAATAAACTAGATGAAGTGCCAGTAGAAGAAGATAAAGAGGAAGAACCTTCTCAAGAACCAGTTGAGGAAGAGCCTGATGTTGAGCAAGAAGAAAGAGAAGACAAGGCCCCTGAAGAAGAACAAGACCAAGAGTTTGCTGATGACGGAACAGAAAAAGAAGCATTTGAAAAAGAGAAAGAAGAAATTAGAGAGCGCGGGAAAGAAGAAGGCAAAGAGCCAGAAGAAATAGAGCAAGAAATAGAAGAAGTTGAAAAAAGAGAAAGACAAGCTGCTAAAAAGCATGATTGTTTCCTTACTCCTGAAAAAATGATTGCAACCTTAAAGGAAGTAAATGGCGGTAGCTTCTGGAGAGCTTTGCAAGCCAATGGCTTAGATCAACAAGTGGTACGTGCATATGAGACATGTATTTGGCCAAGTGACTTAGCAAATCCAGATTTCTTTAGTGGTGATAGATTACCTCGAGATGAAAACATGCCACCAATGGCATTTAAACAAATGCATGTTATGGCAGTTGCAGAAGCATCTGTCGAGTATCAAATTGAAGGTGTTGGAGGTTCAACGCCTGGTGGAGATGCTAGTAAAGAAACTGAAGAAAAGGGCATGGGAGTAATTAATTGCCCAGAAGTAATTGACAATATGCCACAGGCAATAAGGGAAGCGGTTGAAAAAGATATTGCATTGAACTATGCTAAAATAGTGGAAGAGACCATGAATCGTAGCCGAGATAAGTTTGCAGGTTTATGTGCTTTAGTTCCTGCTAATGCAATCTGGGAAAAGGCTGCAGAGAGAACAATGCAAGGATATAACGAAAACGACATTGAAGGATCAAAGAAGATTGCTGTAATTAGGATGATGGACTTCAGAGATAATCCTAATATTGAGCAAAGCCCAACTCAAGGACAACCTCTTGAATTTGCTATGGGTGGCATAGATTGGGAAAACCAGGCTGTTAGAAAAAAGGCATTAGAAGCTTTAAGAGATATCTTTAATAAAAATGGTCCAGAACGTGATCAGGCCGAAAATGTTATACAGCGTGTTGATATTTATTACGTTGTTGAAGATTCAAACGATATAGAGCAACTAAGAACTATTTATCAAGATTTAAGCAAATTTAGCCAAGGAGTTAACATTGTGGTATCTTTTGTTGGTTCACCTAAAGAAAAGGCAGACCTTCAGAAAGAGACAGTAAGTAGAGTTTCTCCTGGTGTAAGAGTGGTTGATAATTATGGCCCTCTACAAGATGATAGAGCAGATAGAAGAAGAAGACGTATGATGAGAAGAGCTTTAACTGGAGCATTGACTGGAGCTTTCACTGCAACTCATACTGCGGAACAAGTATTCGGCGGTATGCATAATTTTGAAACTCGCACAGAACAAGCACATAACCCAGCAGAAGAATTGTTCAGAATGGCTATGGGTGCAAATGTGCCTCCAAGAGAAATGGGACAAGTACTGGAAGAAGAAATGGAACTTAATGATTCAGGCCCTACAATGGGAATGCCTGGCCCAGGTAATCCTGGAATGCCTTCATAGTTAGGAGGGTGACGATTATGGACATTAATTTTGATAGAAAATATGCATACGCTGAAGTCTATGATATTTTAAATTGGCTTGGAGATGAGTATAAGAAAAAGGTTCCACGTAATCTATTGAGGCTTTTTAAAGAAGAAAGAAAGTTTGGATATGATACCAACCTTGATTTTACAAAGCCTTTAGCACCGCAAGTGCGTCAGGAAACTAAGAACATTATTGCATACCTAGAGAC
>JAEEYG010000038.1 GCA_016291695.1 Clostridia bacterium
ATAAAGGAGATTAAAAAAATGAAAATTGAAGAATTTATCACTGAAATCGAGAAACTTTCAGTACTAGAACTAGCTGATTTAGTTAAAGCTATTGAGGAAAAATTTGGAGTATCTGCTGCAGCTGCTGCTGTTGTTGCTGCTCCTGCTGCTGGTGGCGCTGCTGCTGCAGAAGAGAAGACATCTTTCAACGTAGTATTAAAAGAAGTTGGAGATAGCAAGATGAACGTTATCAAAGTTGTTAAGGAAGCTACAGGTCTTGGCTTAAAAGAGGCTAAAGAGCTTGTTGAAAGTGCTCCAAAGGCAGTTAAGGAAAACGTTTCTAAAGCTGATGCTGAAGCTCTTCAAAAACAACTTGTTGATGCAGGTGCTGTTGTTGAACTTCAATAATTTAAGAGTATTAAAAATCGTACGACAAAAGTCGTACGATTTTTTTGTATATATGAATAATTCATTAAATATATATTACAATTGTTAAAACCAAAAAAATTAAAAGCCTCCAAATGATATAATATACTGGAATATAAGTCAAAATAGGCTAATTGTATCTGGAGGAAATATGAATAGAAAAATAATTGCATTATTTATAATTATAGGAATTCTTTATGTTGGCGCGAGTGTATTTGGAGTTAACTCTACTGATGACAAAACAGTTCGCTCAAATACTATAGAAGCGGTCAAAATAGGTGCAAGTGGTGTTCCAGCCGCTCGAAAAACAACGCCAAGGCCGACAACTAAAGCTAATTCAACAAAAACATCAACACCTAGGCCAACTACAAAGATTACGGTAAAGCCGAAGGCAACTATTACACCTAAGCCAGTTGCTAAAACAACCACAACTCCAAGAACAACAACTAAACCGGCAACTACGGGAATGAATAGAGTAACACCTTCACCTACTACTTCAAAAACAAATTATACGTATATTATTACTATTGGCGGTAGAGTAGCAGATTCAATCACTATAGAGCAGGGAAAAAGTGCTCAGGTTGCTGTAACAAGAGATGGCGAAGAAGCTAAATTTATTGCTATTTTGAATAAGCCAAGTAACCTGATTTCTATTGACGGAGACACGATTAGTGTTAAGTATGAAAAATCAATTACACAAAGAAGAAGCGAAAATGTTACGATAAGGTACTGGAATGAAAATGGAAAAGGCTATGCCAATATAACCAAGACAATAATAATTGAACCTCATAAAACCCATAAATATGGTGACTGGGAACTTGATGAGTCAAGTGATGAAATGATTAGAAAGTGTCTAATTTGTGGATATCAAAATGAGCCATTTAAAGTATCTCTAGCCCCAGAAACCATAAATATGAGTGACAGAAGTTCTAGAACTATAACTATACAAGCAAGTGGATATGGAACAGGGAAGCTAACTAAATCATTTGTTAGCAGTGATCCCAAAGTTGCAACTGTAAATAGCAGTGGAAAAGTTACAGCCAAAAAATATGGTCAGACAATTATTACAGTTAAAGTTGGAATACAAGGGACAACGAAATATAAGATATTAACATGTAATGTTAATATTGAGTGTTCTCATAAAAGTACTAAGCAAGAGTATATCTACTTGTCGAAGGACAACCACCGAATAACTAGAAAGTGTACGATTTGTAATTGCATAACACTACAGCCAATAGAAGAGAAAATAGAAGCACATAAATGGGGAGAAGAATGGGTAGGAGACAATGTGCCAGGAAGATATACACACATGTGTACAAAATGTCAGGCATTAGGTGGAGGTATTCGTTATAGCCAAGAGTCAGAAACTAAACATTCTTATCATCCTTCTACGGAATGGTCTTTTGATTATTTGTCACATTGGAAAGAATGCGATTATCCAAACTGCAGTGTTTTAGAACATAAGAATAATCCTGGAAAATTTAAAAACTCTGGTTTTGGCTCACATTCTTGGCCAGAAGGTGCAGGAGGCGATAGTAATACATGTGCAATATGTGGGCAGCCAAAGACCGTAACAGATGGGCTTAAACCACATGAACATGTTTGGGAAGAAAGCATTGTTATGTTTGATCCAAATGCGGTTACTAACGTAAATCAGCCATCACGCAATGGACACTACATTATAGTTAGATGCGCAGTTTGCAATGATATGGATGGAACTAAAACCAAGCTAATAAAACATGAACCTGAAAAAAATATTTATAAAAGCAAAGATGGGATAAATCATTATTGTGTAGATTGCAAATGGACTGAAGCGCACACGTATGGCAATAAAGTGGAGTATACAACCACAGCTACTTGTGAGTCTTATGGAGAATTAATAGGAAACAAGACATGTGATCTTTGCAAAGCAGTTTCGGAGTGTTCTAGAAAAGAAGTAGCAGCGTATGGACATGGATATTCTAAGGATTCTTTAACAATTAGTTTTGAAAAAGATGAATTTGGTCAAGTGCCAAAAATACAATTAAAGAATAAAGCTACTAATGTTTATGATAAAACCGCATCTATATTTTATCAAAAAAACTTAGTTAACGATGAAGGAATAGTACAAACTGATGACTTTGGAAATCCATCTAATAATGGAAAATATTATCACGCTATTATGGGAGAAAACAATCATTTTTATTACAAAATGTGCTTCAGATGTGGTAAGGAAGCTAAAAACGTTAGTCCTTGTGGTTTATCATATTCATGCTTAGGAGATCCTGAGACACTTCAGTTTTGGCTAAATTCTCTTGGAAAATCAACTCAATACAAATCATCTGCTTCGGCATCAGGAAATCTGGGAAGTCATCTAAAATATTGCCAAAAATGTGGAAGAGCGGAAGCAACTGCTCATGTTAGAACAAATGCTGTTCCAATAGCTAAAAATCCATATAGTGATGTTTATGGAAGTGCTTTTAAAGGCAGTTATATAAATATTAATGGAAAAAAAATAGATTATAGTTATGGCAAGAGCAGTTGGTGGGCTGAAAATGTTATATGGTATTCAACGCAAAAGCCAGGTCTAGTTGGCGGGGAACATTCTGCATTATATCAATGTGCTTTATGCCAAGTATATTTTGTATCAGGTGAGAGACATTCGTGGAGTGTACAAAATCTGAGACCAAAAGGTGATAAACAACACATATTTGATATGTTTTGTACTAAATGTTATTTTATTCAAAAAGATATTGTAGGTGATTGTACTTATATGAAGGTAGATGACTATAAAAA
>JAEEYG010000039.1 GCA_016291695.1 Clostridia bacterium
ATTATCAGATCCTAAATCTTCTACTGCAACACAAGTCTTACCACCTATGTTGTATGCTTGTAATTCTTGATCATAAAAATATGTTTTTATATCAGTTGAATAAATGCTTCCAACTATTTTTCCAACCTGAACACTTGAGCTTTTTGATTTATATTCCTTTAATAAACTTGGTTCAAATGAGGTAACTAACAATGTTCTATAATCGTTATTATATGCATATCCCATTGTTACATCTTCTATTGGAACGCAAGTTCTACCACCTATGTTATATGCCTGCACAGGAATATCATTAATATATGTCTTGATGTCTGTTGCGTATATATTTCCTACTTTATCACCAACTTTTGCAAAGCATGTTGAACTTACTGCTAATATTCCAATTAAACAAAGTATAAATACTATTTTTTTCATAGATTTTCCTCCCATTCTTTAAATCACAGCAATTTTAACATAAAAATAGCTTTAACAAAAGGACATTTGTAAGCTTTTAATCGTTATTTATGCTTTCAAAATCATATTCCATTTGCCGGTACGCGCTACGCTGAATTGGCTTTACATACTATTTGCGCTAAAATTCTTGTGTTCTATATCTTCCCCAAACGAATTGTTGTAAAAGTTTTGGAGGTGTCGGAAATGTCACATCTTACTCTCTCTACATTTATGAAGTATGTTCTTTTTGGCTTTGCAGTGCTATGGATTGTCGCATACGGCTACAACAGAATTCACATGAATGCACACTTCCTTACAGACGTTTGCTTTGGTGTGTTAATCACATATGTCATTTATTCCATCACATATAAGGCTGTCTTTTTAGCCATTAGAGAATAAAAAAATGCAGGGAAAAATTCCCTGCATTTTTTATTCTTGTGCTGAAATATTTCTAACCATAGCTTCTGGCACCCTTATAATGTACTCAGTTACATCAAGCCCAAGTGCCATATTAAATGCCGTTCTTACCGGTCTAACGTTATATGTTTCAATAACTGGTTCGTCTATATCTTCAAGAACAATTCTAACTCCTTCTGAAAGAGACTTTATCCTATATTCTCTGTCTCCATCACTTAATAGATTAAGTGATTCTCCTTCGATGCAAAAATAAACCTTCTCTTTCCTCCCAATTTGTACTGCTACATAGCAATCTTCTGTAGCCTCGGTTTCATGCAGTGCAAAGTTAATTGGATACAAAGGTTGTGTTTCAACTAGTTCAGGCTGCTCATATCCAAATGGGATTACAAGGGCAACAAAAAACGAGATAGCTGCTAAGAAGAAAAGAGTTCCAGCTAAGCCTTTAGGTAAAAAGACACTCTTCAGTTCGAGGACTAGAAGAGTAACAAACAATATAATTGAAATAATCAAAAGTACCATAGATAACTCCTCCTTATGCTTATTTGATGTCCAAAAAGTTTTTGATTAAGAAGATTACTACATATAGTTGATACTCATCACGGATTTCAAAAGTAAACTTTGAATTGTTTGAAACATAGCTTCCGTACACCTTATCCCTTGGAAAGCCATAGCAAAAATAGTAAGGCACCTCATCAGTTTCATCAAAGAGCCCCATGAAGTCAAGTGATATAGGTTTTTCAGATTTTATTGAAACGACCCAGTAGTAAAAGTTGTTACTAAGTACTATTTCAAGTCCAAACTTCTTATGAATAATCTGATACACTGGAAGCTTAACTGATTTAGAAACATGTGTTGAAATTACATTTGGCTGATTACTAACACGTTCAATTACGTCATACCACAATAATCTACCAAGTATATCACGCACAAAAACAACTTGATTCGCAAATTGTTTTGCGTAGATTAAGCTTTCATCTGGCACATTTACACGAACCCACGCAGTAATGTCTACAGGAGGATGATTATCATAATGCTCTCTTATTTGAGCTAATGCATCAGGTGATGTTTCACCACAAGTGCTTTCATATTCGCTTAACTCTTCCTCTCTAAAATACCGTGCCATGTCTTCTAGTATTGCGTAGTTTACTTGAGGTTTCATACCTTATTCTCCTTTTGAAGTATTAAGGAACACTCCTTTTTGTTCAGCTGTTGCCTATATCTTGCATGTAACCGCGTTTAGTATGCCATCGATTTCATAGAAATCTCCTCCTTTTTAATTGTAAAGGTTGTAATAAGAATTAATATTGCGGGCTTATTTTATCACGGCTTATGTGAATTAGCAAGACGGAATGGGACATAATCTGTTGCAATAATGGGACTTTTAATGGACGTCCCCAAGTCCATAATCTGTTGCAATAATGGGACTTTTAATGGACGTCCCCAAGTCCCCAAGTCCAAAAAAAGACGACCTGGAATTCCAGGTCGTTCAATTGGTTTGGAGTTATCTCTTGAAGAAGACAGCTTTGAGTCGCTCGAGCAGTGACTTTTTCGTCGTTCCAGCTTCAGCGGTTTCGACGTATTCCAGTCCCTCAAAGGCCTTTTTCAGCGCTTCAGGAGTGTCATCCCACGGATCGCTATCAAGGCGCTTGATTTTGATAACGAACTCGGTGACGTACTCCTCCCAGTTCTCCGGCTGAACCTCGCGCATGAGCAAGGCACGGATGAAAGTCTGAGGAGCATACACCACGAATGTGTACTTCTCCTTTGCATCGAAGTGCGGAGCCGGTTCAATCCACAGCTCACCATCCGGAACAATGTCCGAACAGAGGAACCCCTTCAGGGTGTATCCGGGATGCATCTGCTCGAAGTGTTCCAGCAGAGCAGTGAAGAAATCCCTCCGGGGATCATATTCTCCAAGCTCATTGTCCCAAGAACCGCCACTTTTGTGTTCACTGAACGGACAGTTCTCAATCAGACAGTTGGCACACTGAACTTCACCGGGCATGTAGCCAGAGCTTCTCAGTGCCCCGCGGCAAGCGAGAATTCGCAAGTATCTGCGAACTTCATCTTTGCGGTGAATGATGTCAAGCGGCTGGTAGTAGCCACCACCGACCATTGAACCACCGCCCCAGTAGTAGCCAACCTGCCAGTTTGCAGATTGGATATACTCCAAGGCGGAAATCTCTCCGCGCTCCAGCTTTCCGTAGTCCGACGGATGCATGTCAACGAAGAACGGTCCACGGTAGTGGTGAAGCAACATGGGTGCTCCCTCGAGCGGAGGCTGAATGTAATAGACCCGCCCTTTTGCTGATGGATGAATGTGAGTTACATCCATCGGCTGATCGATGAGTTCTCCCAGCATTTTCGCGAAGATTTCGAGGTTGTTCGAGGTCGTCGTCATCCGCAGCTCTTCCATTCCTAGATTCTCCTTCCTTGGTCACAAGGTGATTACGTACTCCCAACAGTTGTTACTTTGATGTATTACAAAGATGCACAGGGAGTACAACTCACAATTCATGAGTCGGCTATATTATATCACGAGTTTACATAAATTGCAATACATTTTTAGACGACTTCGGAACATAACATTTGATTCCATTTTCGGAAATTTCTTGTACCCATATTTCCAAATTCATATCCAAATTTCTTTGTCCGAATTTTAATAAAAAAAGATGGTCTCATCGACCATCTTATATAAATCATCTCTTAATCATTGGTTGAAGCAGTTCAATAATCTCTCTTCCTTGAAACATAGTCTTCACTGCTGTAATACCGCCTATCGGTTCATAGCCTTCATCAATCAGCTCATTTACCCGTTCTTCCAGCTCATCTGATGCTTTTTCCAGACCTTTCTGCAGTACTTTGTCAAATTGGATAGCCTCAACGATAGTGTAATCCATTTTGATACCTCCTTAAAATTATTTGTGAGGGAAAACAACAATTTTAATTAAAATTATTCTTTATGAACTCTTCTGGAACTTTGATAACATATTCCGTTCTACCTGCAAATAATGCAAAATTGAATGGAGTCCTAATAGCTTCTCTCCTATATGTTTCAATAACAGGTTCACTAACATCTTTTACTACGACTCGGACATCATCATAGACTTTTTCTAATGCATATCCTTCGTCATTGCCACTAAGAATGCTCATTGTGTCACTCTTAGTGCAATAGTAATATGTATTGTTCTTTGAACCATTTTGTACAACCAAATAATAGTCTCTCTCTGCTTGGGTTTCACGAAAAGCATAGTTAACTGGATACAACTGTTTTGAATCAACAAGTTCAGGTTCTTCAAATCCAAATGGAACAAAAAGGCCAACCGTAATTAGTATTGGAATCAATAACATTATTGTCGTATCTACAATTGACGGAAGAATAATTCTACTATGTCTTGAATTTACTGCACAAAAGAAAATAAACAAAGATACCGCAAGAAGTACAAGAATCATGATGTTATCCTCCCATCACTTCTTTTCAGGCTTTACACGAAAAGGAATTGCCTTGTCCTGAATGACCTTTTTTACAAACGCTTTAATAACATCAGCAACCGTAAATCCTAATTTTTTGCAAATCTCTTCAAAGGCTTCTTTGTCCTTTTTGTCCATCCATACAGAGATGGCATCATTTTCCTTGGTCATTGTTGTTCCCTCCCTTCTTAATTGAAAAGGTAGATAAAAGTATTAATTTCGAGGGCATTATATCATCATTAACATAAATATGCAATATACCTCAAATTTCAGGGACGCTCTTAAAATCAAATTTGCGGCTATTTTTGAACATAAAAAGAACCTTGAGTTCCATAGGAAATCAAGGTTACTTTTGGTGCCTACTCTCGGAATCGAACCAAGGACACAGGGATTTTCAGTCCCTTGCTCTACCAACTGAGCTAAGTAGGCGAATATATTATAATGGCGCACACAGTGCGCCGAAATTATAAAAGAATGGCGACCCGAAAGGGGCTCGAACCCTCGACCTCTAGCGTGACAGGCTAGCGCTCTAACCAACTGAGCTATCGGGCCATAAGAAAAATTATGGAGCACTCTAGTGCTCCGCTACGCGAACAACTATAATAAAAATGGTGGGCACTATAGGGCTCGAACCTATGACCCCCTGCTTGTAAGGCAGATGCTCTCCCAGCTGAGCTAAGCGCCCACTTCTATTTGTCGCTTGCGACTTCTTAAGTATACGATAACACCTATACTTTGTCAACAAAAATTATTAAATTTTTTAGTCAAAAATACACTCAAATAATGTAAGTATAAATTGCAGAAAAAGCCTTTTAAAATGCCTACTATAAAAGAGGTAAGTCAAACTCAATTGACCTACCTCTCTTTTTGTTTTACCCCATAAACACTCTCTGGTCTATGACTTTTCCAAAAATGAAATTTGCCCTCTCTGCTACTTTATCAGCTCTTATGAAAGAACCTGGCTGTGAGATAAATACCTTCCTTTTGGAATAATACATTTGAACGTTCACATGAATGTGCCCTACTTGAAAGAACCTAACCGGATAAGAAGTCCCTTCAAACTCGTTGGAAAGCATTCCTGCTTCATCAAACATCTTAAGCTTCAAAATAGCAAAAATGCTCTTTTTGTTGAAGTCTTGACGTTCGACATGCATTACTCGCTTTATCACACCACAAATCACGAAATCCATGAGGTATGTATCAAAGAAATGAAAATCGATTCCATCATTTCTAAGAAGCACCTCAAGGCGCTTTATCGGGTTAGGAAGTCCAAGCTGTTCAAAAGTCAGGTCGTGGTTTCCATTTATAGCGTAGTACGTGAGCTTGTAGTCCTTGAAAATGCTATAGGCAAGTTCTATTTGCTGGAGATATGGCATAGTCTCAGGCGCTTCGTCAAGAAAGCCTTCAAAAATGTCACCAGCTATAAAAACTGCTTCTACACCACGCTCCACAGCCTGCTTTAGTCTATCTCTCAATGCTTCTTCATCAAAATCAGGATGACCGATATGCAAATCTGCGATATCCATGAAGCAGAACCTTTGCTTGGACGAACCGGAAATGAAATGTACTGGAATTTTAGTCTTCATGAGCCGAATCTTCATGCTATCATTCTTTTTCTTCCTCCTGATTTCAAAGTAATTCCGGGAAGCAAAGCTTTCTAGGAAATTCAATGGAACATGTAGGTCTGACTCGTCAACCCACCTATTTGAAAGGGTTTCACATAGATGTATCAAGTTGATCAAACATACTCCTCCTTCATCAAAAAATGACTTTGGAAAACAAATATACCGATACAAAAATACTATTTTAAATCGCAAGATTTGTCAATATCAATTAGAAGAATTATGTTAATTGTGTTTGGCCTTTTTAAAGCATTAATGGAATAACTCTAAATGGCAAAAAGCAACGCCAATTCCACATAGTTATTAAAAGAAAATTATTGACATTATGCCATTAAAATGCTAATATATACATTGTCCGTGTGACACGCGGGTGTGGCGGAACTGGCAGACGCGCTAGACTTAGGATCTAGTGTCTTCGACGTGGGGGTTCAAGTCCTCTCACCCGCACCAATAAAACCAGGTATTTTATACCTGGTTTTATTATTTCTAAATATAAAAATAACCTTGCAAACTATGTTGCAAGGTTTATTTATTATTCTGCTGTGAATGGTAAAAGTGCGATTTGTCTTGCTCTCTTAATTGCTACTGTAACTTCTCTTTGATGTTTAGCGCAAAGACCTGTAACTCTTCTTGGAAGAATTTTACCTTTTTCACTGATGAACTTTCTAAGCTTTTCAGCGTCTTTGTAGTCAATTACAAGGTTTTTATCTGCACAATACATGCAAACCTTTTTCTTAACTCTTCTAACTCTTGGCATAGAATCGTCATCATTGTTATTCTTTCTATTGTTAAACTTCTTTCCTTTTTTATCAGCCATGTTAATTCTTACCCCCTATCTAAAATTCTAAAATGGTAAGTCATCGTCTGTTACTGGAGTAAAATCACTAGCGCCTTCTTCAGCACTAAATGGTGCATCTACACCTGAGAACTGATTTGTACTTCCTGTTGAATTCTCACCATCTCTTCTAGAATCGGCAAAGTATGTTTCCTCAGCAACTACTTCAGTAACATAAACCTTTTTGCCGTCCTTATCATCATAATTTCTTGTTTGAAGTCTTCCAACAATTCCAACTTGTTGTCCTTTTTTGAAATATTTGCTGCAAAACTCACCAGTTTTGTCCCAAGCAACTATATTAAAGAAATCAGCTGTTTGAGCAGAATCTTGACGAGCAAATCTTCTATTTACAGCAATTGAAAAAGTACAAACTAAAGTGTTGTTTGTTGTTGTGTATCTAACTTCTGGATCTCTTGTAAGTCTACCCATTAAAATTACTTTATTCATATATCGAAAATCTCCTTTTTAGTCTAATTTTACAACTATATGCTTAATAACCTCGTCTGTAATGTTGTAAACTCTAGTAAGTTCTTCAACAAATTCAGGCTCACTATTAAAATTAATCTTAATGTAGAATCCCTCTGAGTTCTTTTCAATAGGGTATGCAAGTTTTCTCTTTCCCCATGCCTCTACTGATTCAACAGTACCTTTAGCAGAAGTAATCATGTTTGAAAACTTCTCACCTACTTGGTTACATGCCTCGTCATCAAGCTTTGGGTCAACAATGATAATAGTTTCGTATTTATTCATTTTAGCACCTCCTTTTGGACTATCGGCCCTATATCTAAATAGAGCAAGGCGGCTCAACCGCTCCTATAATATAGCATATAAGAACGTGTATTGCAAGCTTTTTTTACTAATAAATCCCCCAAAAAAGCCTATACTTCAAGCTCTCTATACCTTCTATTTCCGTACTTTTTAAGTATAGCCCACAAAACAATCAAAATAAGCACTAAAACTAATGATTCCATCAAAGTCGCATAATCGGTGATTGCAGCCAATATAAAGGTTATTGCCAAAAATGCCCCCGAAAGGAATATTCCAGATAAAACTGCCACCATTGAGCTAGTACTCTGCTTAACAATCTCAGTATCTGAAGAAGCATCAAGCTTAGGAAAAGCAAGATTGACAATTAAGCCAAAAGTCGATGCAATCGATGGTGCAACAAACGATGCAATAAGAATAGCTAGTACATCAATTATGCCAGTACTGTAAAAGCTAAAGAAAATAATATCACACAATAAAATTACAGGTATTGAAATGATATTACTCATTAATACTTTTGCAAGTAGCATCTTCTCCGTTGGCACAGGTAGACTTTTTGAAATATTAAAGCTACTTCTTTCCATAGAAATTGACGACGAAGTAATTGATGTTAAAAACGAAGTCGCAATAACTATAACAAAGAAAATCTTAGGAGCCAAGAATAATAATGTATTCATATCATCTATCTCAACTACATCAGAGGCAACATAGTTTACTGTACTCTCAAAGTTAGCACATAGAGAAATGGTTGCAATTAGAAGTAAAATTAAGCCAAAAGCAGTATTAATAACATAGACTGTTGAAGAAAAGTATCTGCTAAATTCTTTTTTTATAAGTGACCTAATAACACTTTTAGGCTTAAAAGATAAGCTGTCATAAGATATTTCGTTTTTGTGCTCAATTGCATAATTTGTTTTAGATTTTGATACAACAGCAAAGTACTTCTTACTTGCAAATAATATAAAAATGCAAACTGCAATAGCGTTAATTGCAAATAGTATAAGTAATGTTACCAGATTAAAATTCTCTGCAAGTTCCATATATGCGCCAGCAGGGAAATATGCGGTTTTAGCAGCATCCATAAACGTGTCTGCATTTTCTATAATAACTTCCAGAATAGATGGCATATTAGAAGAAAAAGCCATCATGCCAAGAAGAAAAGCAAATGTAACTACAAGCTCAACTGCTTTTTTGTGTTTAAAATTTACTGCAATTTGCTTAGACCAAAATCCAAAAAAACAAGCAATAGTAGTAGGAATAATAGGAAATAATAAGAGCATTATTATGGAGATAATATAAAAATATACTCCTGGTTGCTTATAGAAGCAGTATATTGCCACCGCTGGTAAAGCAAACATCATACTATATATTAGTTGAAACGCATATAGTTTGATTATCCTTGCTAGCAAAATCATTTTCTTTGAAATCGGAAGTGAAAAGAGTAACTCACTATCTTTAGCTTCAAACAATATACCTTGAGATTTATATACTCCTTCAATCAAAAGAAGTATACTAGGAAACACAACGCCCATAGCTAAAAGTGCATGCACTAACCCGACTTTGTTTAACTCTATTGCAAAAGGATAATACATAGATCCTACTGCAAACATTACAGTTCCAGCTAAAGCTATAGGAATTAATACTTTAGAAATGCCTGACCTATTCTTTGTGTTTTTTATTTTAAAGAGATTCATATCCTGGCTCATCATAGTTTTTAGTAAAGAGAAAAACTTTTTCATAATATTGTATCCTCCACGCTTTTTTTAATGCTAAACATTAGTAGATCCTTCTTCTTCAAGTTCAAGAAAGACTTGTTCTAGTGACTCATCTCCTTTTATCTCTTCCATACTTCCAATCTTAACAAGCTTTCCAGATTTAATAATGCCTACTCTATCGCAAAGCTTTTCGGCAACGTCTAAGATATGTGTTGAAAAGAAAATGCACTTTCCTTGCTCGCACATCTCTTTCATAACTTGTTTAACATCAAATACTGCCTTAGGGTCCAAGCCAACAAATGGCTCATCCATAATTAAAACTTTAGGTTCATGAACCAAAGCAGAAATTAATGCTATTTTTTGTTTCATTCCATGTGAAAAAGTTGAAATGAGGTCATTAAGGTTATTTCTCATCTCAAACATGTCTGCGTATTTTATGATATTCCTTTTTCTGATTTCTTCAGGAGTATCATACATATCACAAATAAAATTTATAAAATCGATAGCTTTCATGTTTTCATACAAATCAGGATTATCTGGCACATACGCCATTTCTTTTTTACAATCAATTTGGTCTTCTTTTATAGACTTTCCATTTATCAAAATTTCACCACTATCAAAGTCATTTATTCCAGTAATCGCCTTAATAGTTGTAGTCTTTCCTGCTCCATTGTGGCCTATGAATGCAAATATTTCGCCATCATTAACTTTAAAGCTAATATTATCAACTGCTCTCTTTTCTCCATAAGTTTTAACTAGATTACTAATTTCAATCATATTTCTTTCCTCCATAAAGGTATTATTTGCATAAAAATGGGTGAGCATAGCTCACCCAATAAATACTCTTGTGTTTTACACTCTGGCGTTCATTAAATTTGTAGAAGAATATTTTTTAAGTCCTATGTTAAACACATTATACGACAAAAATACGAATAATGCAGTAAGAATTAATAAAATACCAAGCAAATTTAGGTCTAACCCAATAACCATGTCAGCTGGCATATATACAGCAAGGCCAACTGGAACTATAGTATATAGTATTAGTTTAACCCATCCTTTAAAAACAGTTCCTGGATATGTGGAAAAATTAACAAGTGTAGAGTTAATAGTATCAGTAATAATATCCACTTTTCCAAACCAGAAGCTTAAAGAGTGAGCTATGATTTGCGTACTCGTAAAAATCAAACCTCCACATACTAATGCTACTATGTATAGTAAGAACGCAGGCCATGAAAAGCCATAAACAAAAATCATTACTAGTGCATAGATTAAATCGCCTATTGCAGATACGTCACAAGAAGATGTAATTGCAGATAGCAAAACGTCTTTTGGCTGTACCAAATAAGCATCAAGCTCTCCGTTAATAATAAAGTCAGATAGTCGAGATGCTCCAGCGAAAAAGACATGGCTGATGCCAAATGTACCTGCTGCAAATCCCCAAATAAGCATTACTTCGTTAAATCCATAGCCTCCGATGTCATCTCTAATAGAGAACAAGACAACCCATTCTAATATAAATGTTGCATTATTTAAAAACATGAAAACTATGTTACTTATGAATGTTACCTTATTAAGCATTTCTCTCATTATGGAATACCTAATCGATAATAATGCAACTCTAATCTCTTTCCTAATCGTTTTTAGCATTCTTGTACCTCCTCTCTATCCGCCATTAATATTAAGCCTTTTGGCTCCCTTGTTATAAACTAGCATGCTAAGTCCGTAAGAAATAAAAACATAAATTACTTGTGCAATAATAATTGAGACATATTTGTCAGTCGAAAAATCAACAAATAGTTTTGCTGGTCCGTAAGCAGTAACATATACAGGCGTAAATTTCAAAAATTGTTGAACGCCTGCAGGAAAGAACTCTATAGGGAAAATTACTCCTAGCAAGACCATGAACTTACTATACATCCAGTATAGTGGGCTTGAGTCTTCAATGAAGAAAGCCATTAAGCCTATTGTTATTGCATTAAATATAGCTATAATTTGAGCAAATATAAAAGTAATAAAAATTGGAGCAAGAACTTCAGCCTCCTGAAGTGGAACTTCTCCTGTAATAGCATATACAACTACAAGGCCAATTAAGAAGAATATTATTAGTGAGAAAACACACTTTCCTAGTTCTTTGAATAAAAAGTATAAAACGTAACTATAAGGTTTGTTTAGGTTGTATGTAATCCCCCCTGTTTTAACATCTTTGCTAACTTCTTTACAGATTCTGCTTGCTTTAACACTTGTATAAATAATCTCTGTAATTGCTAGGTACCATATCATTTGATTTGCAGTATACCCATTAATTAATTGACTAGGATCGCTATATATGTAATGCCAAATGTAGTAAAACGTAGCAACAAAAAGCAAGAATCCTAGACTTCCCAATGCTATGTTAAATGTGTACTGAATGTTTGTCATAAATTCAGCTTTTAATATACTAAAATATTTTTTCATATGTCTCACCTCTTTTTGTATATTGTAGTGATAGTGTCTTCTAGTGGAACATTTGAAATATTAATATCCAAAATTTCATCTGGATTTAAGCCTTTTAAAACATCGCTCAAGGTCTTTTTAGTCAAATCAATCTCTAATTTATAATTGTTGCCTTTGTTTTTGACAATTGTAATACCTTCTTCAAAGTTTGCCTTAGCTCCGTCTATCAATTTAACATCAATTAGCTTTTTGTTAAGATAATGATACTTAAGATTCTCCATTGAATCATCTAACACAATTTCACCATTGTTAATTATGATGACTCTTTTGCATAGTTTTTCTATATCAGAAACGTCATGTGATGTTAAGAATATCGTGGTCTTATATTCTTTGTTCATCTGCTTAATTAGTTTTCTTATATTATCTTTAACAACTGGGTCTAGTCCAATGGTTGGCTCATCCAAGAACAATATTTTAGGATTATGGATTAATGAGGCAACTATCTCACAACGGATTCTTTGACCAAGACTTAGATTTCTAACTGGTGTAGAAATAAAATCTGCAAGTTCGAATTTTTCTGATAATTCATTAATCCTTTTCTCTATTTCTTTTTCTTCCATATCATAGATTGCACCAAAAAACTTAAAGTTATCGTATGGAGTCAAGTGCGTCCATAATTGTTCTTTTTGACCAAATACGGTTCCTATGTTATACGCCAACTTTTTTCTTTGTTTAGAAGGGTCAAAACCCATGACGCAACACATACCGCTATCTGGATAAAGAATGCCAGTAAGCATCTTTATTGTTGTACTCTTTCCTGCACCATTAGGTCCAATGAAAGCAAGTACTTCTCCTTCCTCGACTTCAAAACTGATTCCTTTAACTGCTTCAACCATTTTAAATTTTGGTTTAATAATTGATTTTAGGCTTCCTTTTAAGCCTTTTTCTTTTTGCTTAACTTTAAAAGTTTTTGTTAAGCTTTTAACTTCAATCGCTTTCATTTTTTCACCTTCCTTTTTTATTTTTTGCTTATTAGTGTTTAAGTGAATCATTCTTTTAGGTATAAAAAAAGACACAACATCGCAACGACCACCATTGCAATATTGTGACTCCGTTTTATATCACGTGTAGGATTAATCCTTGTGCAGCTAGCAGCTTGACGCTACATATACACACTCACAAACGCTCTAAAGCTTGTGTTTATTATATCACAAAACCCCAAAAAGTAAAGTCCTTTTTGGGGACACGACAACCAGCTTCCAAAATCGAACCTTCCGGGGACACGACAACCAGCTTCCAAAATCGAACCTTCTGGGGACACGACAACCAGCTTCCAAAATCGGACCTTCCGGGGACACGACACTCAGCTTCCAAAATCGAACCTTCCGGGGACACGACAACCAGCTTCCAAAATCGAACCTTCTGGGGACACGACACTCAGCTCAAAAAAAGAACCAGTCTAGCTAAAATTCGACTGATTCTTTATCTCTTAATTCTTCTGCCATAGATTGCACACTTTCTAGTGCATCGCCAGATTCTTTAAGCCACGCTTGACTATCCATACCAAATCTAGCATATGATGCTCTTCGTATGATACCCATGACTTTAAGTAACTGAACAAGGTCTTTAGCGTGATCTTTATGCTGATACTCCGCTATTACATCTTTAGCAAAAGTTGGACTTAATGCCCTATTTGCCAATTCATTTAAAGCGTTTCTATCAACCCTAATCTTGCCTATGCCTCTTAGTGTCCTTGCAAATAGAATAGCTGGCGTTTGTAATTCTCCATACCAGTCAAAATTTGTTTCAAATGTATGGTCAGGGTACATCCCCTTACTATCCGTAGTACTAACAAGCCTTGGTCTTAAACTTCTGGTATATGAATATGCAAACTCTTCGCCTCTTTCTTGCGTGATTGCCTCATCTAACATAGAAAAGCCATAAACAAACATTTCAGCCTCTTGCTTAGTTAAAGCACCCTTTGAATAAAGATAATTGGCGTATTTATTTGCATCTTGCATCCAAGCTTCATTAATAACATGCCCCAATTCGTGAGCAACATATAATCTTGTTCGTGATTCTGCAGAAAGCGTTCTTGAAGCATAGAGGTTTGGATTAATAAGAGCAAGAGGTAAATTATTAAGCTTTTTTTCTACTCTTCTTTCTCCAAAATAATATGTATGTCCAGGATCGCAATTTCTATCTTCTAACATAGCAATAACAGGCACTTTGGCTTCTATAGTCTTTAATATATATTCAAACTTTTGAGGTTCTTTTTTGAACTTAGTATATAAATAAAACATATACTGCTCTGTCATTCTTAATAATCTTCCTGCACCGGAAAACAAAGCACTTTTAGGCCTATCGTCCCTAATGGCGATATCACCTTTTTTAATTTGGTATTCAAGATACATTAAACTATTACCCGATAATCTTGAAAAATACTCCTGAACTTCTTTATTATACTTTCCAAAATCATGCATAATATCATATCTAACTGTAAGTGGCACCTGTTATCACCTCCTCTGTACTATCTAATAATTTGTCAATTTGATAAATACTTATCTTTTTAATTATACATCAAATACCGTTTAAACTCAAGAAATTTGCTTTATGGTAACAGCTCAGTCGTTACAAATATTTTCTTCTTTCATAATCTGTGTAAAATTGACTCCATAGTTGTCCTGTCCCCAGAGGTGCCGATTTTGGGAGCTGATTGTCGTGTCCCCAGAGGTGCCGATTTTGGGAGCTGGTTGTCGTGTCCCCAGAAGGGTCGATTTTGGGAGCTGGTTGTCGTGTCCCCGGAAGGGTCGATTTTGGGAGCTGGTTGTCGTGTCCCCAAAAAGGACAAAAAAAGTAGCCTTTATAGGCTACTCTGGAGCGATTTCTAGACAGGTATGCAAAAAGCTGTTTAGGAAACTTGCTCTAATTAGTCGATTTATTAACTATAAATGTAACATAAAACAAATGAATACACAAGTACCTTTTATGTTCTTCCAGCACCCATTTGGAGTCCTTCATTTGTCCTTGATATTTCTGTAATATGATATGTATATCCATACATATCATCATCTTTCTCTACATCAATTTGATATGTTACTTTTTCATTTCCAACATTTTTATAAAATATTAATTTGTCATTTATAATATCATAGCCATATTGATGTTCATATGCTATAGCATGAAGCCAATAATCGTAATATTCTTTTTCTTGCTCATAATCTGCAGCTTTTACTAAATTAAGATTATAGTCATACAAACGAATACCTTGTGATGTGTCACCTACATGGTTATATGTAGCCAACGCTATAATATTTCCATTGTCAATTACAGATATTTCCTCTATATAATCAGCCTCATATACTTCACTATCTAAACATATCTCCAAAGATTTCTGACCATTTTTCAATATAATATAATCTTCTATGCATTCTTCATCATAATATGCAGTTTGTTTCGTTTTTTTGTAAAAAACGCTATAGATAATTGTGTGATTATCTAATTTAGTATATCCAATCAAATATTCTTTATCAAATTCAAAATTATTAACATCAATTGTCTTTTTTAATTTCTCAATATTAAAATTGTTTAAAGATATATATTTTTTATCTTCTGCTTGAGAACTTATTAACTCTTGTACACTTGCTGGAGATAAGTCTATATCTTCATTTAATACATTAATTCCTTTTCCAGAAAAGCGATCAACATCATACCAATCACTAGTTGATACATGGTCTTCTACCATATCATATAGATGTATTTTTACAATATTTCCTTTTTCTTCAGTAATCTCTACAAATTCTGGAATATACTCTCCCTTTGCCTTGCGATATTGTTTAGCCATTTCAATTAGTTGCTCATTTGAATAACCGCTATCATTTATGCCTTCTCGTTGATTGTTACTAATATTTTCAACAATTTCCTGCTGTTGATTATTTGTATCTTCTGGTATATTTACATCATCAGTCTTTCCATTTTTATTACATCCAGCTAAAAGTAAAACAGATATTAAAGATATTACTAATAAAATCTTCTTCATATATTTTTCCTCCGTTCGTTATATATTAGCACTTTTTGCAAATTATGTCAATTTTTATGTTTTGCTAATTTTGCAACCGTTGTTGCAAAATTCAAATATAATTATAGCTTAAATACTACCTTGCTAAGTTAGTCGTCTATATCAATATGCAAATTCAATTCTTCTTCTGTAGGTAAAGCATCAATAATTTCCTTAGGTAATATTTCAAAAGAAGAAATACCAATTGGGTTTTCAACATTTATTAAAGAATATTCTGTCCATGGGGACGGAGCAGTTTAGGCAATTCACATAAAACAAAAAGAACCCTAGAACTTATACTAGAGTTCGAATGTATTAACTTTGGAGCGGGTAATGGGAATCGAACCCACACTATAGCCTTGGGAAGGCCATGTTCTACCACTAAACTATACCCGCGCATGGAGCCAACGACAAGAATCGAACTTGCGACCTGCTGATTACGAATCAGCTGCACTACCGACTGTGCTACGTTGGCGACACGAATTTGATTATATACTTGCAACTACTATTATTCAAGTAGTATTAAAAAAATCTATCTCAAATTACAACCTTCTTCTAGAAAGCTCAAGTAAGCCTAGACTGCTAAACTTAAAAATCTCAACTTTACTTCTATCTTTTTTTGATTCTTCTCTCATTAGATTAATGATTTCTTCTCTGTGCGCATCATCTGCCATATTAATATAATCTACAACAACAATTCCGCCAATATTCTTAAGCCTTAGTTGCCTCATTATTTCAATAGCCGCTTCTTTGTTAACACTCCAAACATATGTGCCCTTATCTTCTCCTGCTTTTCCTTCATACTTTCCAGAATTTACGTCTATTGCATAGAGAGCTTCCGTCCTATCAATTACTATATATCCTCCGGATTTTAGCCAAACTTTTCTCTGATATACCTTTTCTATTTGTCCTTCTATTCCAAATTCTTTTGCAAAGTTAGCATTTTCAGAAAAAACAACTTCAAGGCTCTTATAGTTTTGAATAGTTTTATTCTCACAAATTTTATTATATATCTCCTCATCATTAACAAAGATTTTCTTAGTGGTATTCTTACATAGCTCGCGCAAAATATATGTTTCTATATCGTTTGAATCATACACAAGCCCTATTTCGTGATCACTTGCAGCTTCTTTTATTTCCTCTAACTTTAATAATGCATCTTTTACTTCAGAAATAATTGCCTCTTCGTCAGCAAATTCCGCCGATGTCCTAAGTATTACACCGGTGTTATCTGGCAAAATATCCTTTACCATTGTTTTAATATTCTCTAATTTTTCTTTGTCTGTAGCTTTTTGAGAATATGTAATAATATTTGAATTTAGCAGCAAAACAATGTTCTTCCCAGCTATAGAAAGACTCCCAGATACTTTTGCTCCCTTATTGTAGATTTCATCTTTTTTGACTTGAACTAGTACTCTATCATGTTGCTTATACTTTGAAGCCTCTTCTCTATCCATATAACAAAGTTTTTCTAAACCACAATTAATAAATAATGTGTTGTTTTTCAAATTTTTATTGATAACCTCACCAACATAGACATTACCAACTTTAGGCATTTTTAGCATATCTATTTGGTATAGCTCAACAACTTTACCTTCTTCTAAAATAATAATTTGAACTATATTCTCTTTCTTTTCAACTATTATCTCTTCCAAACAACTTGCCCCCTGCTAATTGTATTTATTCATCGCATACTCTGTTCCATTCTCAATAATATCTACAACTGCTTGTGCAGCGGATTTTATAGCCTTTGATATAAGAACTTCTTCATCTTCACTAAAAGTTCCTAAAACGTAATCTACTAAATCGCCTTCTTGAGGTTTCCCCGTCCCAACTCGAATTCTAACAAACTCATTGCTTTGTAGTTTTTTAGTTATATCCCTCATTCCATTATGCGTTCCGGCGCTTCCGCTTGGTTTAACTCTAATTTTTCCTGGCTTGATATCAATATCATCATATACAACAATTAAGTCTTTGGGCTCAATTTTGTAATACTTCATGTAGCTACTAACAAAATCTCCACTTAAGTTCATAAATGTCTGTGGCTTTGCAAGAATTATTTTTTCACCATCTATCTTTTTGTCGCCTATAATTCCATTGAATTTTTCTTTTTTAAGGTCTATTTTTAACAATTTAGATACTTCTTCAATTACTCTAAACCCGTAAATTATGTCTAGTTTTTTCGTATTCAGAACCCGGGTTACCTAACCCAACTATCAGCTTCAATTAAATCACCTCGTAAATTTACATAAATCGACACATTTTTGCCTAAAATACTTGTATTTTCTCTCAAAATATAGCATAATATAAGTGGTTTTTAATGTCAATGAGGAGCTAATAAATCAAGAACTTATGTTCCTCTATTTGTAGTATTACGCAATAAATCTAAGGGAGGTAAAAATGTTCACAAAAATAATCGACAAATTGCTAGATCCAATAGAATTTTTGTTGTTAAAACCACTTAAAATTAATACTAACGAGTTTTTTGCCTATGTCTTTGGCGCGGCATCTATTGTCCTTGCCTTCGATAGGCTTTTTCAATATATTAGACTATTCTTTACAGGAGAGTTTACATTTTATTGGTCAACTTGGGGTTACTTCTTCGCTCTTCTATGCCCTTTCTTAGCCTATATATTTATGTGTGCTTCACCAAAAAGAAAGACTCTTAGAGATCCAATGAAGTTCTTTGTATTCTTCTCGCTTTTACTTTATGCAATTGTAATTGGAATGATTGCTCAATGGACTAATGAAGGCCTTTGGTACGTTATAATGAAGTTCTCTAATTTAAAGCGTATTATTAAATACATGCCAGAAATCATAGGTCCAGCCATTGGAGCCCTTTCAATTCTACCTCCTATGCTTACGTTCAAAACTATGTGGAACTACTACATTGGTAATGTTGTAGATGGTGACCTTGATTGGATTGAGTCTTTTGAGGAGTTTAAAGGTGTTAAGTTAGAGGCTGCAAGCGATAAAAAGACCCTTCCAAGAGCGTATTTCTGCGATTCTCCTATTTGCGTTGACGAAAAAACAGGTAAGACATCATCAATACCAGAAAAAACACGTTTTGAGGCAACTTTAGTTGAAGGTGCTACTGGTACTGGTAAAACTGCTGCTATTGTTGAACCAATGTGTGCAAACGACTTGGAGAGAAAGTACTTCTTTAGAGAGCTTAGTAAAAAGATGGCAAACCATGCCCTATCAACTGGTATGGCTGATATA
>JAEEYG010000003.1 GCA_016291695.1 Clostridia bacterium
AAGTCTTTTGTAATAGAGTATGTTGGTATTGGATATTGGAATCCTCTACCATTTGCATCTCCTTCAATCATAACTTCGATAAATGCCTTATTAACCATATCCATTTCTTTTTTGCAATCGCCATAAGTAAAATCTGCTTCTACTCCACCAACAATTGCTTTTTGATCTTTAAGATCAGCTGGAACTGTCCAGTCTAATGTAACGTTTGTAAATGGTGCTTGTGTTCCCCATCTAGAAGGAGTATTAACACCATAAACAAATGATTGAATACATTGTTTAACTTCTTTTTGAGTTAAATTATCTATTTTTACAAAAGGAGCAAGATAAGTATCGAATGATGAAAATGCTTGAGCACCAGCCCATTCATTTTGCATTATACCAAGGAAATTTACCATTTGATTGCAAAGTGTACTTAAATGTCTAGCTGGTGTAGAAGTAATTTTTCCAGGAACTCCGCCTAAGCCTTCTTTAATTAATTGCTTTAAGCTCCAGCCTGCACAGTATCCAGAAAGCATAGACAAATCATGTAAATGAATGTCGCAATTCTTGTGTGCATTAGCGATTTCCTCATCATAAACTTCGTTTAGCCAATAGTTTGCAGTAACTGCACCTGAATTATTTAGGATTAGTCCTCCTATGCTATATGTAACGGTAGAGTTTTCTTTTACTCTCCAGTCTTCAACATTTAAATAACTCTCAATTAGTTTTTTGTAGTCTAGTTCGGTTGATTTCATTGTTTTCTCTCCTTCGTAAATAATTATTTTGATTTTTTATTGCAATCCTCTTACTAAAAATAATGGGTAATTCTCACTAAAGTGTTTTTGTATTTCAGTTAATTCTTCATGGGTAAAACCATGTAAATCGTGATTCGGTACGTTATCGCTGTCTTCGAAGTTTTGAAGAAAATACTTTGGTTCCTTGCCGATATATTCACATATATTAGCAATTTTGCTTATGCTATGAAGTTCTTTAACAATAGTTGTTCTAAACTCGAAGTTGATATTTGAACTCTTGAGAATTGAAATGCTCTTTTTGATGTTTTCAATGTTAACGTTTTTAACTCCTACTGTTTTCTCATAGCTTTCAAAGTCATTTTTTATATCCATCGCAACATAGTCTAATAAATCCGAATCAATCAATTCGTTAAGTAATTCGGGGTTAAGACCATTTGTATCTAACTTAACTTTGTAACCAAGTTCTTTAACTTTGGTAATAAAGTCTTTGATGTCGGATTGAATCAATGGCTCTCCTCCGGAAATCACTATTCCATCCAAAATTGATTTTCGTTTAATTAAAAAGTCTAAAACATCGTCCTCACTAATTGCATCTTGCTCATAAACCTTAACAACCGGTATAAGGTTTGAATTATGGCAGTATGGGCACTTTAGATTGCATCCTTGAGTAAAGACTATGCAAGCTAAAACACCAGGAAAGTCAGACGACGTAAGCTTTTGAAGCCCTGCGATGTTCATTATTTCTCCTTCATGTGCGATAGTATTTTTAACCTTTATGAGTTTATTATAGAAATTCAAAAAAAATAAATCTGTTGCAATTGCAACAGATTTTGTTTTGAAATCTTCAACCTATTTAGACTCAAAAGTTTGATGCCTTTATTACATTTTAGTTACAGAGAACTAGTTGAACATAACGCGTTTACAAGGTGAAATTATAGCCTTTTTTCGAGATTTAACATAATTTCAGAATATTGCGCTTTCGAAAAATTTTGTGAAATTATAGTGTACTTTTTAGTGCTAATTCTATCATATCGTTCATGGAAGATTCTCTTTTCTTTGCACTTACCTCTTCTTTATCGAACTTTGAATCAACCACTGTTAGTAGGCATGCAGCCTTTTTCTTAAGATATTTTGCAATATAAAATAGTGCAAAAGCTTCCATCTCGCAAGCAATAATATTAGATTTCTTTGGAAATCTTTTTATAAATTCATTAACGTCTTTCATGTACCAATCAAAACAATCTGAACAAATAGTATTGCCCCTAACTATTTTAATATCATTCTTTTTTGCCACGTTTTCTATCTTGCTATTAAGGCTAGTTGTACCGCTACACACATTTACTTTTTCATTGTTTAGTGTAAATGCATAGTTACTTTCTGTGTAACTATTATCAACTAGAATTGTATCTAGCAGTTTCAAGTCCTTGCCATAAGCACCACAAGAGCCTATTCGAATAATTGTATCTACCTTATAGTACTTATAAAGCTCATAGAAATATATTCCGGCGCTAGCCATTCCCATACCATGTGCCATAACTGTAATCTCTTTGCCATGATACATTCCAGTATACGCATACATTCCTCTTACTTTATTAACAAGCTTTGGGTTTTCCAAATACTTAAGTGCTATCTTTTTTGCTCGAATTGGATCTCCTGGCATAATTACTGTTTTGGCAATTTCTCCTACTTTTGCCTCATTATGTGGTGTAGGCATTTTTTATCTCCTCCTAAAAAAGGTGAGTATATATTACTCACCTGCTTCTTCTTTCTTAACATATAATTTGCATACGCAGTTTTGATTTTGAATAAAATCATCACATGGGCAAAGAGTTGTTTCGTCCTTAATAACTCTGCATGGACAATGTCCTTCCTTTTTGTATAAGCCGTTTGTAACTGCTTCTACTATTTTTCTATCTGGATTTATAATATAACCTTTCATTTTTTCTCCTCCTTAATTCTTTATATAAATATAATAGATTATTAATTTCTAAAATTCAAGTGGTTCCCTTTTGGGAATCTCTTTCCCTTTTTTCCATTTTTTCCCCTTTTTTTCCCCCGGATGTCGTGTCCCCGAAAGGGAATTGGTTGACATATTGCGTGTTTGGAGGTATAATTGCCATGCATTTAATCGTTTCCAACCCTACCGACCACTATTAAGGAGGTAACAAGAATGGGTATCATGTCATTTCTCAAGAAAAAGCCCACCGCAACTGCTGAGGAACAAATCAGCTATCCCAAGCCCCAGCCGGAACCAGATGCTTTCAGTTTTGCTGCACCGACTCGTGCCCTCACAGACAAAGAACTTGAGACCTGGAGTCAAATCTTCTTTGACCATTCTCTTTTAGAGGAGCAGTTTAAGAATCCTTCCGAAGCCACTCCTGATGAGCTTTTCGTGGCAATGAAGACTCTGCTCAAGAAGAATAAGCGGGCTCAGGTAAAGCCGTGCATCGAAGAGCTTATCAAGGCTATAACCACTAGGCTCTTTAAATTGTATGGCGATGAACTTGCCGAAGAATTCGTCTCTGAAGAAGCAGATTATGATGGGTTTGTTTTAGAATCTGATAAGGTCAGCTTTATTCCTTCATATCTTTCTGCACTCTATGCTATTTGCCGTCACTTTGAACTTAACTTTGTTGAGATCTTCGAAGCTATAAAAGACATCCCCATTTATAACGAAAATTATCGGGATGAGATTGCTTTGGACTCTAGGGTTGCTTGGTCCTTTGAGTACTTCACGGCAATATTTGATATGCCAGTTCACTCTATGCTTCTGGACAATATCGAAAAGGACGAATGTGTCCATGATATCGCTTATATATTTAGGGACTTTTTCAATGAATTACTTGAAAATGCTTCTTCGTCTGATATTGAGCGGCTTCATTACTTCGACGTTTGCTTTGGAGAAGTTTCTTCTTTATATGCATTTGATATGTTGTCCGATGTACTGACCAATACTTCTGAGTTAGAGACATTAAGAACAACATCGACCGTTTTGAGCATTGATGCAATTGATGAAATTGCAAGGCTCTATCCTAGTCTGACGGTTGAGTGCTACACATACTATTTGGAGTATCTCCTCGATGTAGCCCTTGATTGTGAGTTTGATGAGCAAAGAGAGTTTTTGAGCGATCTATTTTGCTTAACTCTTGATACGATTACCTATCTCGTTAAGTATCGCTCAGAAGAGTTTTCAGATCTTAAGTCTTCCTGTCAAAGGATTCTTCACTCAGTCATGGCTTCACTCGATGGCATTGCTCTCACCTCTGCTGTGGATTTCTTCAAAAGGACACTGAAAGTGAAAGGTTTTGACTTCCGCTTTGTAGTTGCAGAATATTTTGGAGACTACCTGGCATACAAAGGCGAGCGGATTGTTCTCCGCCCCGAAGATATCGTTTATCTGTCCAGGTTCCTTTCCAACAAGTACGTGTTCGAACTCATTTCTGCGGAACGTCCCGCAGTTATCGAAGTTTTGAGCTAACCACAAAAAAGCACCCCAAAAGGGTGCTTTTTTATTTATAATTTTAATGTTCTCATTGAATTTAAAACCGCTATAACTGTAACTCCAACATCCGCAAAGATAGCCAGCCACATTGGTGCATATCCTAAAGATGCAAGAATAAGTACTAAAATCTTAATCACTATAGCAAGTATTATATTTTGGTATGCAATTTTAACTATCTTCTTTGAGCCATTAATCAAGTTTAAAATCTTTGACGGCTTATCATCCATAAGTACAACATCTGCAATTTCTATTGCTGCATCCTGCCCCACTGCACCCATTGCAACACCAACATCTGCTTTTGCGATAACAGGTGCATCATTTATTCCATCACCAACAAACATAGTTGATTGAGATGTAACATTTTTAATCTCATCAAGTTTTGAAAGTTTATCCTCTGGAAGCAAATCATAATAATATTCTTTTATTCCAAGTTCATCTGAAATACTTTCTGCAACCTCCTTATGATCACCAGTAAGCATCACAGATTTAAGTCCATGTTCTTCAAGCTTTGTTATTGTAGTTATAGAATCATCTTTTAGAACATCACTTACAACTATGTGTCCCGCATATTTATTGTTTATAGCAACATGAACTATAGTGCCTGAATGAGGACAATCTTTGTGCGATACGCCAAGTTTCTCCATAAGCTTATGGTTACCAACTGCAACAACTTTTCCACTAACATTTGCTATAATTCCATAACCAGCCATATCTTCAATAATAGAAACTTCACAGCCATCATCTTCGTGTGGATACGCTTGTTTTAAAGAAACTGCAATTGGGTGCTTTGAAAATCTTTCTACATGCGCAGAAAGATGTAAAAGCTCAGTTTCAGACATATCGTTCGGATGTATAACAGAAACCTCAAAAGTTCCTTTAGTTAACGTTCCTGTTTTATCAAAAACAATGTTTTTCACGTTGCAAACATCTTCTATATATGATGAACCTTTTACCAATATTCCCTGCTTTGAAAGAGCTCCTATTCCACCAAAAAACGCAAGAGGAACAGAAATAACTAATGCGCAAGGACAAGATACTACTAAAAATGTTAAACCTCTTACAAGCCATTCTGGAAAGTATGCCAGAAAGTCACCTTGCAAAAATGGAGGCACAAAAGAAATAACAATTGCCAAAATAACAACTAAAGGAGTATATACTTTTGAAAACTTGGTAATAAACTTTTCACTCTTAGACTTATTGTCTGAAGCTTCTTTAACTAAGCGAATTATCTTAGAATAAGAAGACTCTCCAAATTCTTTTGATACTTTAAATTTAACAACACCAGATAAGTTAATGTAACCTGCAAGAACAGTATCCCCTTCTTCTAATGATACTGGAACACTCTCGCCTGTGAGTGCTGCTGAATTATATGTAGAGCTTCCCTCGACTATAACTCCATCTAGTGGAACCTTTTCGCCTGGATAAACAAAAACATAGTCTCCAATCTTAACTTCTTCTGGATTAACCTTTTTTACCTCGTCTCCTACAGCTAAATTAGCAATGTCTGGTCTAAGTTTTAGTAGTTCATTAATAGATTTTTCAGATTTTCCTTCTGCAATTTCTTCAAATAATTCCCCAACCTTAAAAAATAGCATAACAAAAACTGCCTCTGGAAACATTGGCTCACTATTTGGAAGAAAGCCAATAAGCATTGCTGTAATAGTAGCAATGCTCATTAAAAAATCTTCATCTAAGAAATCTCCCCTAAATAGTTTTTCTATAGACTCTTTTATAACATCAAAACCTACAATCAAAAAAGGTATTAAATAAATCAAAAAGTATACCCATAGAGGAAATGATGTATTAATTTGAATAATGTAAGAAACAAGTAATAGTACGGAAGAAAGAAGAATTGGAATTAATTTTTCCTTGACTTCACTACTCATTTAAATCTCCTTTATAAATGCAATTAGTCTTTTATTATTCCATAGTAATATTTTGCAGCTAAGATTCTTTTGGCAGCTGTATTTATAAGTTCTTCATCTAAAGTCTTGTTTTCAATAGCTTTCATAACCTCGTCAATGTGTGTTTCTAAAGTACTAGTAATAATCATATCATTTCCTGCAAGAATTGCAGAAACTGCAGGGCTATACTGCTTTGCGTTTTTACTAATCGCATTAACAGTTACATCATCAGAAATGATTAGACCTGTGAAGCCTAAGTCTTCTCTTAATACTTCATGAACTTTCTTAGATAATGACGCTGGATTGTCTGCATCAAATGCAGTTACAATCTTATGACTCACCATTATTGCAGGTGCATCAGCATTTATACCAGCAGAAAATGGAAGAAAATCTCCTGAAACAAATGCCTCTAGTTTTCTTTTATCCGTAGGAATTGTCTTACCTATCTCACCAGTATCTCCATAACCCGGAAAATGCTTTAGACAAGATACTATGCTTTCAGCATTATATGCTTTTACAACCTCTTCAGCATACTGAGCTGTAACTTCCTTATCTGTTCCAAATGATCTTTTATAGATATATGACTTTTTAGCTGTAGGAACATCTACTACAGGAGCTAAATTCATATTAAAGCCAAATGTCTTGATGAACTCAATTTTTTCTGATAAATCACTTAATACTGCTTCCATTTTGCCTTTCTCATATAGTTCTAAAGGTGACTTAAATGCAGTACTTCTAAATTGTTTATTTGAGCTTAATCTATTAATAGAGCCTCCCTCTTCTTCTGTTGCAATAAACATTGGTGTTTTGCTCTTTTTTTGTACAAACTCTATACTTTTTGAAAGAGATGTTTTGGTTTGTTCTTTGACGCTATCCCCCAAGAATAAAAAACCACCTGGATATAAAGTTGTTGTTTGTTTACTTGCGTCATCATATTTGGTTGGATAAATTGCTAAAAACATCTGCCCAACTTTCTCTTTTAAAGACATCTTCTTTAATCTAGCATCTGCTTTTCGATAGTATTCACTAAACAAATCATTACTAACTTCATAAGGAATTTCTTCCTCGCCCGAAGGATTTTCTATTTCAGTTGGAGTATTATTAAAAAACTCACATCCAGTCAAAAATACACTAAAAATAAGAATTAATATAATAGCCGATATCTTGTCTAACTTCATCTTCATTTACCTTTCTAACGCTAAAATTTCCTCTATAATATTACCAAAAGAGCTTAGAAATATCAAGCGAAAGTGCCATATTATGGGCATAAAAAGAACCAAGGATTAACCTTGGTTCTTCTTAATTATTTAATTATTGTAACCATGGATATGAGTGTGATAACCAAACTTCATTTCCTTCAGAATCTCTTGTACATGTATGAGAAGTAAATGCTTCTACTAAGCTGTGATAATATCTGTGATCTTCAGGTAAGTCTGAGAATGGAATATCATCTACATAAGCATTTTCGTCATTTCTCTCTAGTAATCTGTTGATTACTCTTGTAGCATATCCTCTTTCCAATGCAACATCTGGTCCAAATGTACCATTGTCATCATCAGTAAAGAATCCTCTAGCTGTGGCTTGAGCTATAACTGTTCTAGCCCAGTGGCCTTCATTTACGTCATTGTATGGTAAAACTGATTGTGAATCTAATCCTGCATATCTAGCAACTACTGCAGCAAGCTCTGCTCTTGTCATTGTTTGTGCAGGTCTAAATGTGCCATCCTCGTATCCTTGTAATACATTTAAGTTTGTTAAGTACAT
>JAEEYG010000040.1 GCA_016291695.1 Clostridia bacterium
ACGATTCATACACCACAACTTGATATGCCGGAGGAGTTAAGCGAGTTTATCGAAAAGGCTAAAAGAACTAAGTCATAAGTATGGAACTGTAACACGAGAAAGTTTAGATGAGAAATAAAAAGGTGCAGCATATAATTTGCTGCACCTTTTTCATAATTGAATTTTTAAGAAGAGGCTTCTGTGTCTATTTTTTCTAGAATATCAGTTAGAACAGAATCTTTAGAAGCTGCTTCTCCGTGAGTAATATCTAATAATTCATAGCTTATGTTATCATTTTTATCCATTTTTTGCCCAAATTCTCTTGATCTACTACTAATAGGACGAGTTGTTTCATGGGTTGCATAAATATTCACCGGAACGCCTATGTTTTCAACAAGATCTGTAAAACCACTTTGCTGTGGTATAGCATCAACCATCACTAATCCAGATATATTATCGTTTAAATTGGCTTCATTTAGTCCATTAATTAGTGCTTGAACCTGGTATCCTCCAGCAGAATATGCATATATAATAATTTTTTTCTCTCCATAATTTTCTTTAGCATATGCTACTACCTGTTCAATCAACTTTTCATCGGTTATGTATCCTTCTACGATTAAATAGTCATGATCGGTGAAAGTATCTGAGTTTGGGACTTGAAATTCATCAGTAAATCCGCCGTCACCAGTAAATCCAATAATTGCAACATTAGAATTAGCAGTATTGATTTTTGCTTCAACATTGTTTTTTGCTTTATTAGTAGTTTTCATTGTAGTTGTTATAGGAGTCGGCTTTGGTGTTGGAATTGGAGTGTTGTTTTTATTTGTTACAGGACTTCCAGTTCCAGCAAGCCTTGGAGATATAAGTTTGCCAGTTCCAGCAGGCTTTGGAGTTATTGGTTTACCAGTACCAGCAGGTTTTGGAGTTGCTGTTTTAACTGCAGTAACAGGTTTTGAAGCTGAAGGCTTTCCTGTACCTGCAGGCGAAATAATTGCTTTTACAGTACTTTTGGGTGTTGGATTAGACTTAGGTGTTTTTGTTGGGGTTATTGACTTTACTCCAACTATCCTCACAACTGATGTAATATTTGTTTTAATTGGCTTTGTTTTTTTTGCTTGGCTACCAGCAACAGCTATACTAATTGAAATAAGTACCATAAATAAAGATAATTGGATTATTGTTAAAACGTAGTTCCAATTTTTATTTTTCATGCTTTCTCTCCTTAATGGCTAAATTGCCAAAAATATTCTCTCCAATAAGTATATAACATAATGAAAAGAGTGTCAGAAAATGACACTCTTTTTAAATGAAACTTAATAATTGATTAATATTAGAGGCAATGGATTAGTCGAAATAGTTGCTTTCTTCTTGCAATTCATCAAAATTTATATGTCTTAATACTTCATATAAAACAATTGCAACCGAATTAGATAGATTTAATGAACGCAAAGTTTTTCGCATTGGGATTCTGCATGCATGGTCAAAGTGGGAAAGAATTAAATCTTCAGGTAGTCCTTTTGTCTCTTTGCCAAATAGTAAAAATACTTTGTCATAATCTTCATATTTGACATCAGAATAAACATGTTTTCCTTTTGTTGTATAGAAAAACATTTTATCTTCATATTCTTTATATTTATTCATGAATGCTTCAAGCGATTCATGCTCTTCAATTTCAACCTTATCCCAATAATCTAGGCCAGCTCTTTTTACTTGTTTTTCAGATATATCAAATCCTAGAGGATGTACTAGGTGTAGTTTTGCCCCTGTTGCAGCACAAGAACGAGCAATATTGCCAGTATTTTGTGGAATTTCAGGTTCCACCATTACTATGTTTATTTCCATTATGCTTTACCACCTATCATCGGAATCATCTTTACCAAATCTTTTACGGTTGTCTCTATTGTTTCCTCTTCCAAATCTTTTATTGTTTTGTTTTTTACCGTTAGGAATAACATGTGGAATTTGAGTTCCCTCTTGCTTTTTACGTATAGTCCATGCTTCCGGAGTTTCTCTATATCTGTCTAATTTTTTTTTGTCATCATTTTCCATAATAATCACCTCGACACAATTATACCATAATTATGTAACTTTATCAAATCGTAGCGGCGCACTAGAGTGCGCCATAACTTATTTTAATGAAATCAAAAACAACTGGCATATTTAATTAATGAAATGCCAGTTTTAATTTGTTTATCATTGCATATGGCGCACTTTAGTGCGCCGCTACGAAATAAAAAAAGGCACCCCTTGCGGGGTGTCAAAGAGAAAACGCCGTGGACGTGTACGTGTGCGTCGTTGTCGAATACCGCCGAAGAACCCAGCAGTACTTGCCATTACCCAATCGTTCGATGTAGATCACATCGTCGGAATCATCAAGGCTGTACACCTCGATTCTCGTGGCATCCGGACGCGCTTTCCGCAGGATTTCTTCGATGTCCTTTTTGGTAATCCCTTTGTTTTCCAGGTACCTCTCAATCCGGTAAGCCAAGTTCTCGCCATCGCTGTAGTTGCCAATCATCTTAGCAACCTCCTTCTTTTTTATTTCTAGGGCATTATATCACTATTATTGCCTTTGGTCAACATAATATGAAATTATGTTAAATTTTGTGGCTTTTTAAGGTATATTATGGTAAAATACAAGGACTGATAGACAAAAAGGAGACAATAATGAAAGTATCAGATTATAGCTATTATTTGCCAGAAGAGCTTATTGCACAGACACCTCTTGAAAAAAGAGA
>JAEEYG010000004.1 GCA_016291695.1 Clostridia bacterium
ATTATATGAGAGTAAAAACAAATGAAGAAATAGAGAAACTAAAGAAATCGTCTAGGCTTGCAGATAGATGCTTTAAATATATTTGCGAAAACATCAAAGTTCGGAATGACAGAAATTCAAATTGCTAAGCTTATGGATAATTATATGCTTTCAAATGGCGCAACGGCGCTTGCTTTTGACACTATTGTCGGAAGTGGAAAGAATTCATCACTCATTCACTCGAAACCGGGTAAAAGAAGAATTAAAAGTGGCGACATTGTTCAATTGGATTTTGGATGTGTTGTTGATGGTTATTGTTCTGATACTTCAAGAGTGCTTTTTATTGATTATGTTATGCCTGAGTATAAGCGAATATACGATATTGTTCTAAACTCGCAAAAGAAGTGCATGCATGAGATTAAAGAAGGCATGAAGCTTTCAGCAGTTGATGAACTATCTAGAAGTTACATTAAAAAGTATGGATACAATTTTAATCATGCTTTAGGTCATGGTGTAGGAAAGGTTGTTCATGACGAGCCTGTAATTTCGCCTAAAAATACAAAGGATAAAATGAAGGAAAACCTTGTATTTACGATAGAGCCTGGTATATATTTAGAGAACAAATTTGGTATAAGGATTGAAGATACGGTTGTGTTCAAAGAAGGAAAAGTAATTCCTTTAAACCATACAAGCAAAAAGATTACGATTATTAAAGGTTAGGAGAGAAGTATTATGCCTGTTTTAACAAGCGATAGAATGGAAGAGTATAAAGAGTTTTTACAAAGTCACCCTAAAGGTCACTTTTTACAATCTCCAGAGTGGGCAAAGGTTAAGTCTGATTGGAAAAACGAAGTAGTTATTTCATTAGACGAAAATGGAAAGATTAAAGGTTCCATGAGCTTATTAATTAGAGATATCATGGGTGTTGCAAGTATGATGTATAGCCCAAGAGGACCTGTATGCGATATACACGATAAAGAAACATTTAAGGAACTTGTTGAAGAAGCAAAAAAAGTTGGCAAAAAACACCATGCTTTTGTTTTTGTAGTAGACCCAGATGTTCCTAGTGATGATGAAGAGTTCAAATCTATTGCAAAAGAGATTGGATTTAGAATAAAAGAAGATGCAAAAGATTTTGCACAAATGATACAACCTAGATATGTATTTAGACTAAATGTCAAAAACAAAACTGAAGAAGAGCTTTTGGCATCATTCCATGAAAAATGGAGATACAATATCAGACTTGCATCAAGAAAGGGTGTTACTGTCGTTGAAGGCGGAAGAGATGACCTAAAGAAATTCCACGATTTGATGTTAACGACAGGTGTACGTGACAATTTTTTAATTAGACCTTTAGAATATTTTGAAAAAATGTATGATTCGTTAGCACCTGACTATATGAAAGTTCTTATTGCAATGTATAATAACGAACCAATTGCAGCTGTAATACCTATAATATATGGTAATAAAGTATGGTATTTGTATGGCGCTAGTTCAAATGAACACAGAAATGTTATGCCAAATTATCTTTTGCAGTGGGAACAAATTAAACTAGCATTAGAGCATCACGCTGATATCTATGATTTTAGAGGCGTTTCGGGGCATGTTGATGAATCTCATCCTCAATATGGTATTTATAAGTTTAAAAAGGGATTCAATGGAGACTTTGTAGAATTTGTTGGAGAGCTTAGTATTGTTATGAATCCATTTATGAATTTTATATATAATACTTTTGGTAAAAAACTTCGTGCGTTTATGATTAGAAGAAATAAAAAGAAAGAAGACAAGCTATTTGAAAGCCAAAATAACGCAAACTAGGAGGTGTCTTTTATTAATAAGATACTAATAGAAAAAGAAAGTCTAATACATAATATAAATGTTATAAAAGAAAAGGCACAAGGTGCAAAAATAATTGCTGTCTTAAAGGGAAATTGTAATGGCTTAGGAACCAATATATTGCCAAAAATTCTAATTGAGAATGGAATAGACACTTTTGCGGTTTGCGATATCTATGAAGCAAAAGAATTGAGGCAGATGGGTTATTCTAATGATATATTGCTTATGAACTCTACTTCAATTGAAAGTGAAATAGATGAGATTATAAGTAATGGATTTATTTTATCATTAGGAAGCTTTGAGGCAATTAATAAGTCAATTGCTATAGCCAAAAAGCTTAACAATAAAATAAGAGCACATTTGGCATTAGATACTGGCTTTTCGAGATTTGGCTTTGATGCTAAAGAAATGATATATAATAAAGCATATTTTGAAAAAGTGTGCAGTTCTTTAGATTCTGACGTTATTAACTTAGAAGGTGTTTTTTCTCATTTTCAACAATCATATGAAAACGATAGAAAAAGGACTTATGAACAATTTGATTTGTTCAATCAGGTGACTTCATTATTAAAAGAACATGGTTTTTCAAATTTATTATGTCATATTAGTAATAGTTCGGCATTATTTAAATATCCTGAAATGAAATTAGATGCTGTTAGAGTTGGCTCTGCATTTACAGGCAGACTTCAAATAAAAGAGCAGACTGGTTTAAAAAGAGTAGGTAAATTTTCTTCTTGCATTTGCGAGATTAGAACTCTTAAAAAAGGCTCAAAAATAGG
>JAEEYG010000041.1 GCA_016291695.1 Clostridia bacterium
AAGATAAGATATCTCATTGAGTTAATCAAGTAAGACCACATGTAGACACACGTGTTTGATAGACTGGGGTTGTAAGCACAGCAATGTGTTAAGATGACCAGAACTAATAGGTCGAGGGCTTAACCAATTAAGGAAGTCTACATGGAAAACGAAGTTTTCCATATAGACGAAAAAATTGGAAACACAGAAATGTGTTAGGTTAAACTACTAAGATTTTAAAAGGCGTAGCCTTTTAGAATGGAAAGATGAAATCTTTTCATTCTCACTATATATTTTTCAATGTGTATTTATACACATTAAACTTTTCTGGTGAAGATGAATGCGAGGTCACACCTGTTCCCATACCGAACACAGAAGTTAAGCTCGACATTGCCGACGATAGTTGGGGGTCGCCCCCTGCAAAAATAGGTTTTCGCCAGTTTTTTTTATCTTAAAAGCATCCTAATGGGGTGCTTTTTTGTTACCATTAAAATTTGCATAAAGCTTGTGATAAGCTTTTTAATATGGTATAAATTTTTATATGAAAATACATTATTTCTCCATGACATTAATATGGAAGGAGGTATTATTATGGCACGTTTTCCAGAGATGCTGTACAAAAAACTCACAAACGAACTGATTACTGAATGGTTTCGCATGTTGAAAACAAAAGTCAGAGTATCTAATCTTACACTTGAATACTACGAAGCTATTTCGATGTTAATCGAAGAAAGAGTGACGGCACTTAGAGAAAAGGGATATCCTTTTAAGTTCTTTGCGTTTGCCGGCGTTGAAGATGATTCGCGAGATTTTGCTGTGCTGGTTGATAACAACTTTGACTTGACTATTTTTGAGTTTGAAAGATGGGATTACTGCATCACGGGTCCTAAATTAGTTACTAATTTCACAAACGATCTTTTTAGTGCATCTGATTGCACACCTTCTTGGACTTGCTTTTTGTATGAAAATCTTGGTTATGACTTTATAACGTATTTTATTTTTTCAAAACTCGATACCAAAATAATCGCAGAGTATGTACGGTATTCTAAAATAGTAACGGGAAATATCAAAAGTATTGTTGAGCTATTTGATGGAAGCGATTATAAAGTCTTTGTCTTTTCTGATTCTGAAGGATATGAGTACCGCCTAACGGTCAATTTAACTATGGATTGTTTTATTATGCGGACTCATGTAACTGTTCAAGAGGTTAGTCATCGTATTCCTTATCTTCCAACACTTTATTCTGTGGATGGAGAAGCGACTCTATTTGAATTTGTTAAGGACAAATACTTAAATCCGGTGGTGAAATAGCTATGGGCAGAGAGATTCCTTTTAATAAAGTCATGAAGGATCCAAGTAGTTGGGATGACGACATGGACCTAGATATCATGACAGAAAATTATTTAAAGCTAAAACCAGTTATGAGTAAAATGTTCTTTCAGGAATATCCTAAACATCCGCAGTATTTTACGCTGCTATTTTCACAGCCAGACTTTGCAGACAAGTTACTAAAAGCACTCTTTAGTTCGGGAATTTCTGGCCTAAACAGAATTTACTTTAAAGAGTTTTCCGAAGAAGAAAGAAACGTGCTTATCGAAATGGGGATGATAGAGCTAATCCCTGCAACATTTGGTTTAACACCTGTAGTATATGCTCATCATGGAAAGGATTTCTTTGTAAATCTTGTATTATGAGAAAAAGAGGCAGAATTTTCTGCCTCTTTTTTATTTTACCATCGCACACGAGATAACGGGAGCGGAGGTAAGCCACCAGGCTCCGTATCTTTGTGCTGTTTGCACTTTGCAATGTGTACACCGGATTTATTGTACTTGTTTTCCACAGTGTATCGTGAATCAGCTCGTACTTCAGCAATTGTCGGGAGTCCATAAAACCTTTTGTCAGGGTCTGTTGGAAAGAGGTCATAAGACCAGCTAACAATTGTTTTTCTTAGGATGTGAATAGGCGCACAATCAGGATCGTTGAAAGTTGATTTATAAAGGTCTTGCACCCTTGCACCTTCTGGACAAGAGTACTTGGTAACGAGTGTTTGAGGATGAACAACAATCTCGGATTCGCTGATAGAAATCACAGAGCCACAGAAAATGTGAAACTCTCCTGCAACGTATATTCTAACGATATCGCCCACATTCATATTCGAAACAATATCTTCACTTTGTACGCTGGAGGAGTCGCTAGAAGAGTGTTTTTTGTGGCCATGTTTTGTAGATGCTTCATGGTCTAATATACTCCGGCTAGCTTCTCTTTTCTTGCTAGGACGATGGCTACTAGTGATTACGGGGTTAAAAAGGTTGATTCTAAGCATTCCTTTTTGCCTCCTTTTTTGATTCACTGCTAAATGGATATAGGAAAAATATATTTTCCAAAGCTCAGGCTTTTAGGCCTTGGGCTTTTGTTTTATCGCTAAAGGGTATCTAATTATCGGCGCTATTATAGCAAAATTTACATAATGTTGCAAGCACAAATCTCAACTTTTCCCTTTTGGGGAATCCCCAAAAGGGAAAAATATTGAAATGGTGTATTTCAATTGATATCATTATCATATAGAGTTTATGAAGGAGATTTATATGGATGATATAGAAGTTGTTGTTTCAAAATGTGACGATTATGATTTAAACAATATTGAAAAATCTATGGATGAGGTTTTAGAATTAACGCACGCATTAGATGAAATAAAGCCAAACATGAATGTTGTAATTAAAGCTAATCTAGTAGCTCCAATGGCACCAGATAAGGCTGGAACTACGCATCCTAATTTGTTATATGCACTTTGTAAAAGGCTAATAGAAAAAGGAGCTAATGTTACAGTAGGCGATAGTCCAGGAGGACCATATAATAAAGGCTACCTTAATCAGGTATATAAAACGACAGGGCTTACCAAGCTAGAAGAACTTGGTGTCAAACTTAATCAGAATTTTGACGAAATAACAATCAAAAATCCAGAAGGCGTTAAATGCAAAGAATTTCCAATGACGGCATACCTTAAAGATGCAGACTATATAATAGATTTTTGTAAGCTAAAGAGTCATGGTATGATGGCGCTTTCTTGCGCAGTAAAAAATTTCTTTGGAATAATTCCTGGAACAATAAAACCAGAATTTCATTTTCTTTATCCTGATTATGCAGATTTTGCAAACATGCTAATAGATTTAAATGAATACATTAAGCCAAAGCTATCAATAGTAGATGGCATAATTGCTATGGAAGGAAATGGACCAACCGCAGGTATTCCTAAGAAAGTAGGACTACTTTTAGCTTCTAAAAATCAATATAAGTTAGATTATATATGTAGTCATATAATTGGCCTATCTATGGAAAATGTTCCAACTATTGAGGAATCATATAAAAGAGGATTTATCCCAAAAGATGTGCACGAGATTAAGTGCAACTTTAATATAGATGATTTAATTGTTAAAGATTTTGATACAAGAAAAACTCATAAATCATTATGGTTCACAGATGAAAAAACTATTGCGGGAAGAATTGCCAAAAAGCTATTATCATCAAAACCAAATGTAAATAAGGACGAGTGCATTGGGTGCGAAAAGTGCAAAAACGTTTGCCCTGCAAGTGCCATAACCATGGTAAATAAGATTCCACACATAGATAGAAAAAAGTGCATAAAGTGTTATTGTTGCCAAGAATTTTGCCCTAAAGGAGCAATGAAAGTAAAACGTACAATGTTTGCAAAAATGCTTCAAAAAAAGAAAGAAAAGTAGTGTTACTAAATCAAAATAGCCTCTGAGATGTTTCTCGGAGGCTATCATTTTGTAATATTTTTATTACAATTATGTATCATAGTGTCGAAAAATCGTACTTGAAACAAATAGTATGATAAAATCTACATGGGTAATTGTAAGTTTTTATTATGTATAAAGCAAATTGCAAAAAATTTAAAAATGATCGTTTGAAAAAAGAACTAATAGGGGAGATTAATTATATGAAAAAGCTATTAATAACAGTTTTGATAATTTTCGCTACGATTACGAGTGTATCTTTTGCGGAAGTGAACCCTGTTTTGAAAAGCACAAGGACTAGGCTAATTGAAGTTACAAAAAAAGCATCAAAAACATTATCAGTTAATGCTTGCAAACATCCTTCAAATAAAATATCAAAAATTAACTATAAATATTTATCGACAGCAAAACATACTTATACAAAGCGTTGCAACTCGTGTGGAGTGAATATACAGTTTAATGTTGCTGAAAACCATATGTTTACAAATGGGAAGTGTGTATACTGCGGTTACTGTACCCATAGTAATATTTCTAAAAAAGACTATAAGAATATATCAGATACTAGTCATACATATACAAAATACTGTACAACTTGCGGGCAAAATTTGCAATTAAACGTCAAGGAAGGCCATTCGTATAATGGTGGAGTGTGTATATGTGGCAAACCTAATCCAGCATTCGAATATGCTAAACAGTATCTTGAAAGTTTCAAAGATCCATTGGCCTTGACGGAGACTATAGCAAAAAACCAACAAGAATCGGAGATGGCAAGGTGGAAGATTCTTCAAGATACTCAAACAAAATGTTTTGAGATACAACAGGACGTAAGCGTAAATCAAACCAAAACACATGATAAGATGTTTAGTAAATGGAGTGAATATATACGACCATAATATTGGAAATAATCATATTATACTTCAAGTATGTCCTTCAAGAGCTTAAGACTTAGTTTTTGGAGGACATTTTTATTCTGCTGAAAAAATCATTGATTTTGATTATTGTTTTGCTATAATCAAAATGTAGAAAAAGAGAAAGGAGCATTTTTTATTATGGATCGTTTAAAAGTTTTTGCATGTAACTCCGCAGAAGAATTTACAAAAAAAGTATGTGATCAAATCGGAATAGAGCCTGGAAAAATAGAAGCATTTAAATTCAAGAATGATAACACATTTGTAAAAGTATTAGAAACTGTTCGTGAAGATGATGTATTTGTTGTACAAACAATAAAACCACCTGTTGACGAGAGAATAATGGAACTATTAATCACAATTGAAGCATTAAAAATGGCATCTGCCAAAAGGGTTACAGCGGTTGTTCCTTATTATCCGTACGCAAGGTCAGATAAAAAGGATCAGCCAAGAGTACCAATAACGGCAAAACTCGTGGCTGATTTATTAGTTTGTGCTGGTGCTGACAGAGTTTTAACATGTGACCTTCATAAC